>CALDBJ010000103.1 GCA_937937835.1 uncultured Collinsella sp. | reverse complement strand
TGGATTGGCAACACCTATTTGGACGATTCCGGGAGGGACAGCCCCGCCTCCCTGAACTCGACCGGCGACATGTAGCCCAGCGTCGAGTGGATCCTGAAGTTGTTGTACCAGTGCACGTAGTCCGAGAGCTTGGCCCGGAGCTCGCGCGTCGTGCCGAACGTCTCGCGGTGGACGAGCTCGGCCTTCAGTATCCTGTTGGTCGACTCGTCGACGGCGTTGTCGTAGGGGCAGCCCTTGGCCGACAGCGACCTCTCTATGCCGAAGGCCTCGAGCATCAGGTCGATCTCGGCGTTGTCGAACTCGCTGCCGCGGTCCGTGTGGAATACCTCGATGTCCGAGATGGGGAAGGAGAGCGTCGCGAACGCCGACTTGACCAGCCGGGCGTCCTTCCTGGGCCCGGCGGAGTGGCCGACGATCTCCCTGTTGTAGAGGTCGACGAGCAGGCAGACGTAGTTCCACGAGGCCCCGACGCGCACGTAGGTCAGGTCGCTGCATATATGGGTGCGCGGCGCCCTGCCGCCGAAGCCGCGCGCGACGACGTTGGGCACGTCGGCCTCGTTGACCGCCCCGGGGTGCACCTTGAACCTCTTCCTGCCGTATGCGCTGACCAGGCCGTTCTCCCTCATGATGCGGCAGACCCGGCGCCGGCTGACGGTGACGCCCGACCTCTCGAGCGACGCCTTTATCTTGCGCGAGCCGTACCGGCCCTTGCTGGCGGCGTGGGCCGCGACCACGGCCGGCGCGGCGGGGTCCGGCGCGTCGGGCCGGTCGGCCCGCGAGCGCATGGAGTAGTACGTCGACCTCGCGACGCCGAGGAGCCTGCACTGCGCTGATATGGGGTAGCGGCCCTCGTTGGCCGCTATGGCCCTCACTTTCGAGCGTATATCAGCGCCGCTTGTTTTAAGACGTCGACCTCCATCCGGAGCCTGCGGTTCTCGCGCTCGAGCTCCAGGATCCGGTTCTGCTCGGGCGTGCGGTTGTCCGCGGCGCGCGGCGAGCCGGTCGCGTTTATCGACTTGATCCACCTCTCCACGGTGCTCTTGCCGAGGTCGTACTCGTCCATGATCTCGCGCTTGGGCTTTCCGGCGTTGTAGAGGTCGACTATCTGCCTCTTGAACTCGTCGGTGAAATGCCTCGGGTGCCTGGGGTCCCTCATATACGGCCCTCCCGTCTC
>CALDBJ010000102.1 GCA_937937835.1 uncultured Collinsella sp. | reverse complement strand
GAACTGAGAGGGGGGAGGCCTCGCGGCCTCCCCCTTTTTTTGCGCTGAGAGGGCCATCACTCCACAGTCGCTGTGTTTTTGACCCTCGTTTGTTGCATCTTCTGCGAACGGGCTACAATGTCATAGTCTGTGCAGCATGGAGGTGATTATGGCCGAAGCCGGAATCGGCGTTGATATCGTCGAGATTTCCCGAATGAAATCAATCCTTGAGAAGACGCCCGCGTTTGCTCGGCGCGTGTTTACCGATGAAGAGCGTTCGTATTGCGATGCCTCGTCTCGTCCTGCCGCGCATTATGCCAGTCGTTTTGCTTCTCGCGAGGCGGTACTTAAGGCGCTTGGTACGGGTTTTAGCCAGGGCGTTGGCCGTAAAGACGTTTCCGTAACGCGCGATAAGCTCGGCAAGCCAAAAGCGCTGCTTTCGGGTCGCGCTCTTGAAATCGCCCAGGAATTGGGCGTTGTCGAGGTCGCTCTTTCTATTACTCTGACGGGTGACTTGGCTGTCGCTAATGCCATTGCGATCACCGAGGATGCTCGACCTAAACCCAAGGAAGAAAAGGTGAGCACGAAGGAGCGCGTTGCTCAGACATTTAAAGAGGCTCGTTCTGTCTTAGACGAGCTCGAACAGCTGCAACAATCTGCTTTGTCGGAACATCTGGATGATGATCCACAAGATATGCTAGGAGCATAGATGAAACCGGTTTTGAGTACCGAGGAAGTCGTTCGCCTCGAAGATATTATCGAGCGTGAGGGTACCTCGAAGGCCGAACTCATGGAGTTGGCGGGCGAATTTGCTGCCAACGAGATTTTAAAGCTCAACCCCGATCGCGTTCTTGTATTGGTCGGTTTTGGCAACAATGGCGGAGATGGCTGGGTTGCCGCTGACATTCTGACGCATAAGGGCGTTGATGTAGATATCGTCTCTCCGGTTGAGCCGGATGAGATCCCTGCCGCTCTCGCTCGTCATGTCGCCCGTCGTACTGCTGGTCGCGACGTGCATGTGTGTGTCGGCCCCTCTCGTGATGAGCTGGAGGTGCTGATTGATAAGGCTGATGTTGTAGTCGATGCCATTTTTGGTACCGGTTTTCATGGTGATCTTCGTGCGCCGTTTTCAATCTGGATCCCCACGGTCAATGAAAATGCCGATCGCGTTGTCTCCATCGATGTTCCCTCGGGCCTGAATGCCGAGACGGGTGTGGTGGATGACGACTGCATTCGTGCCGAGCGTACGGTGACGATGATTGCTCCCAAGATCGGCTTATACAGCGCTGACGGTCCCGAATATGCAGGCGATCTGGTCTGCGGCGGTCTGTATGACCGCCTTGATGAGGTTATTGACGATGTCGACCATGCTGCCGAGATCGTGGAACCCGGTGACCTTGTGGACTATTTTGCTCCGCTGCCTACGAATATCGATAAGTACTCGCGCGGCTCGGTGCTCATTGTTGCCGGATCGGCGCAGTATCCTGGTGCGGCCATTATGGCGGCCAAGTCCGCTGCCCGCGCAGGCGCCGGCTATGTGGCAGTCGCGACTCCG
This sequence comes from uncultured Collinsella sp., assembly GCA_937937835.1. Lineage (GTDB taxonomy): Bacteria > Actinomycetota > Coriobacteriia > Coriobacteriales > Coriobacteriaceae > Collinsella. Next base: position 5,500 of record CALDBJ010000102.1, on the reverse strand, counting down.
GATGCGTGTGCCAACCTTATCCGCATGGCGCTCCCCTCGATTCCGGTCTTTGCTATTCCATCTGATTCCCGCGGTTCTTTTGGTGCCGCTGCGCGCATGACGGTATGTGAGATTGCCAAGAAATATAGCTGCGTGCTGTGTGGTCCCGGCATGACGACATCTGCCGGTGCCATGCAGGTGGTTTCGGGTCTGCTTGAGCTCGACGTACCGCTTATCTTGGATGCCGATGCTCTCAACTGCCTTGCCAAGATTGCAATCGATGGCATCGACAGTAATCCCGAGATGTATCGTCGTGAGCAGCCGCTCGTTATGACGCCGCATTATCGTGAGCTTTCGCGTCTCGTCGCCGGTGATGAGGTCAATGACCTTGGAACCGCGATTGCCGCCGCGCAAAAGGTTGTCTGGGCCGCCGGTTCCGATAACCTCGTTGTTATCGCTAAGGGCCCGACGACGGCCATTTGCGGTGTTGAGCGCGTGCTGCTGCCGCTCTCTGGCCCGGCGTCGTTGGCGACCGCTGGCTCGGGTGACGTCCTTGCGGGTATTCTGGCCGGCACGCTAGCCACCATGCGCGACGAGATGGACCGCTGGGAGCTGCTGTACTCGTATGCCGTCGCGCTTCATAGCTATGCCGGTTTTGCCGCGTCGACGGAGTTTGGCGAGAAGAGCGTTATCGCGACCGATCTTATCGACTTGATCGGTCCCGCCATGGAGTTGGCGGCAAAGGATGCGCTCGATGATCTGGGAATCACGGACGAAGGGTCGGATGACTAATTATGAATAAAGCCGATTTGACGCGTTGGTCCTGGGTCGAGATCGACCGCGGGGCGCTTCGCCGCAACACGAGGGCCTATAAGAATTTGCTGAATCCGCGTCAGCGCCTGTGCTGCGTGGTTAAAGCCGACGCTTATGGTCATGGAGCTGTTGAGTGCGCCAAGATTATGTATTCGGCCGGCGCCGACATGTTTGCCGTGGCGACGGTTAACGAGGGCGTTGAGCTCCGACAGGGCGGGATTACGAAACCCGTCCTCATCCTAAGCGAGCCGCCTATCGAGGCCATTCCGACGTTGCTCGAGTTCGATATCATGCCCTCGGTCTATACGTCCGACTTTGCTCTTGCGTATGGCGAATGTGCCGTCGCGGCGGGCAAGGTGGGCAAGTATCATCTCGCCATTGAGACGGGCATGAACCGCATCGGCGTACATTACACGCAGGTGCTCGACTTTGTCCGCGGTATTGATTTCCATCGCGGTATTCAGTGCGACGGCGTATTTACGCACTTTGCCACGGCCGATGAACCTTCGGGCTGGGACTACAAGCTGCAGTGCCAGCGCTTTACCGAGGCCGTTCAGGCCATTAAGGATGCGGGTTTTGAGTGCGGTATCGTGCATTGCGCCAACACGCCGTCCTCGATGCTCGACCCCTCGATGCATTTTGATATGATTCGCGCCGGCGTTGGCTTGTATGGCATGCAGCCGTGCGAGTTGAGTAGCCGTGTGATGCAGCTCGATCCCGTTATGAGCGTTCATGCGCGCGTGACGCGCGTGGCGCACCCTGCGATGGGCGAGGGCGTGGGCTACGGTTTTACCTACCGCGTACCGCGTACGCGCGTTCAGATCTGCACGCTGCCGATCGGTTATGCCGACGGCCTATCGCGTACGCTTTCCAATCGTATGGATGTGCTGTATCGCGGCGAGCGCGTGCGTCAGGTTGGCAATATCTGCATGGATCAGTTTATGGTCGCCATTCAGTCCAACCCGGCACACGAGATTCCCGAGGCCGAGTATGGTGACGAGATGATTATTGTCGGCCGCGATGGCGATGCCGAGATCACTATGGACGAGATGGCCCGACTGCGCGGAACGATTAACTACGAGGTCGCCTGCGGCTTTGGCATGCGTCTCGACAAGGTCTACGTGTAGGAGCCGCTATGGGCGTCATGCACATCCCCGGCCATACCCATCAGGCGCCACGTGAGGTCGCACTCGAGGAGATTGAGGCTGTTTTAGGCGACTGCCATCTCTGCCAGCTCTATCAGTCGCGCCATAACATCGTGTTTGGCGTGGGAAACCCCCACGCTCGTGTCATGTTTATTGGTGAAGCACCGGGTCGCAACGAGGATTTGCAGGGCGAACCCTTTGTGGGGGCGGCGGGTGAAGACCTCAACGGCATTTTGTCCCTGGCAGGTCTTAAGCGCGAGGACGTCTATATCGCCAATGTGCTTAAGTGCCGCCCGCCGGGAAACCGCAATCCGCGTCCCGAGGAAGTGCTGGCTTGCTCACCGTTTTTGCGCGAGCAGATTCGAAGCATCTGGCCCGATATCATCGTGACGCTCGGTAACCCCGCAACGCACTTTGTGCTCAAGACCGAGATCGGCATTACCAAGCTGCGCGGCAGGTTCCATCAGATGGGCCACTTTGTGGTGATGCCGACGTTTCATCCTGCGGCGGCGCTGCGCAATCCGGCGTGGCAGGAGTTGCTGGAGGAAGACTTTAAGATGCTGGGCGACTATCTGGAGCGGCACCCCGCGCCGGAGACCGCCTCGGAATAATAATAAGGAGCGTATATGTCCCTGGAGCGCCTGGGGGTAGGTACTTACAAAACGACTTGCGCTGCCGATACGGAGTACTTTGGCGAGCTAATTGCACCGTGCCTTGAGGACGGCGATGTGCTCATCCTGACCGGCGGCCTGGGAGTGGGCAAAACTCACTTTACCAAGGGCGTCTCGCGCGGGCTGGGCGATGAGCATATGGTTACGAGCCCTACGTTTGCGCTCATGGCCGTTCACGATCAAGGTCGTATTCCGCTGTTTCACTTTGATCTATACCGCCTGGAGCATGCCTACGAGCTCGAGGATACGGGCATTTTCGATGTGCTGGGCTATGAGGGTGCTTGCCTGCTGGAATGGGGCGAACAATTCCAGGACGAGCTGACGGATGAGTATCTTTCGGTGACGCTCAAGCGTGATGAGGGCGACAGCGATGTGCGAACGATAACGCTTGAGGCGCACGGTGACCGCGCAATGGAGCTTTCCCATTTGATTGATAAGGCTGTACAAGATGAGCTTGCATAACGACAACGCGCTGGTGGTGGCGCTCGATACCTCGACCGACATGCTTGCCTGCGCGGCAAGCTGGATTGATGGGCAGACGGGCGAGACGAAGCTCGTGAGTGGCGACCACATGTGTCGCCGTCACGCAAACGTTGAGCTCGTGAATACCGTTGATGGCGTGCTGGCTCAAGCCGGTCTGGATCGCAGCGATGTTGGTTGCTACGTGGTCGGCCGCGGCCCGGGGTCGTTTACGGGTGTGCGCATCGGCATCTCCACTGCCAAGGGCCTCGCGCGCGGTGCCAATGTTCCGCTGCTGGGCGTGTCGACGCTCGACGCTTGCGCTTGGACGGCGTGGAAGGCTGGCGTGCGCGGCAAGCTTGGTATCTTGGCCGATGCTATGCGCGGTGAGGTATATCCGGCGCTGTATATGCTGGTCGATGAGGGTCCCGAGCGTCTGTTTCAGCGCGAGCGCGTGGTCAAGGCCGCCGTGGCGCTTGATGAGTGGCGTCAGACCGCGGGCTGGGATCAGGTTCAGCTAACTGGTGACGGTCTCGTGCGTTATGGCAAGCTGCTGGGTGAGGACGAGACGGCACGCTGCGTGGAGCGAGGCCTGTGGTGGCCCTCGGGCGAGGGCCTGCTGATGGCGCACGCCGCAGGCGATGGCGATCCCGCTCGCGTCTTGCCGATCTACACGCGCCTTTCGGACGCCGAGGAAAACGAGCGCAAGCGCCTGGGCCTTGCCGAGAGCGCGCAGAGTGAGGTGACAGGTGTTGCCGACGAGCTCGCTGGGCGTCATCTGCAATTCCGCCCCATGGGCGCGGCGGATGCCGAGGGCGCGAGCGCACTGGAGACCGCCTGCTTTGAAGGCGCCGGACACGAGGCGTGGACGCCGGGCATGTTCTTGTCCGAGCTGGGCGAGGACGTTGCCGCTCCGCGTAGCTGGTGGGTGGCGCACGACGACGGTCAGTTGCTGGGTCTTGCCGGCGGCATGGTCGTCGACGGGGACGTGCAGATTATGGACGTTGCCGTCGATCCGACTCATCGCCGTGAGGGTATCGCCCGCAAGCTTCTGTCGCACGTGAGCTATGACGCGCAGATGCTCGGCTGCACCACGGCTTCGCTTGAGGTTGAGGACGGCAACGAGGCCGCAATTGCGCTCTATGCCGCTCTGGGCTTTACCGAGGCGGGTCGTCGCCGTGGCTACTACGGTGCCGGCAAGGATGCCATCGTCATGACGGCGCCGCTGCCCCTGGTGCTTCCGGTCGACAATGCTTCGCCGGAGCCGACGGCGGCAGAGCAGCGCGTATGGCCGCTGCCTGCGCCTGGGCGCTCCGAGGGGGAGCGTGCCGAAATTGAGCGCCGCCACCTAGTGCTCGCTATCGAGAGTTCCTGCGACGAGACGGCCGTGGCGATAATCGATGCAGATGGCAATATGCTGGCCAACCAGGTGTCGACACAGATTGATTTTCACGCCCGCTTTGGCGGCGTGGTGCCCGAGATCGCCTCGCGCAAACACGTTGAGGTGATTGTGAGTGTCGTGGATGCGGCGCTCGAGGATGCCGCAGCATCGCTTGGTCTTGAGGGTGGAGCCATTGCTCCCAGCGAGCTTGCCGCCGTGGGCGTGACGCAGGGTCCGGGCCTGGTGGGCGCGCTCGTGGTTGGCGTCGCCTTCGCCAAGGGCTTTGCCTACGCTGCTGGCAAGCCGCTCGTGTGCGTCAACCATCTGGAGGGGCACCTGTTTGCCAACCTGCTGGCGCAGCCCGACCTCAAGCCGCCGTTCATCTTCACGCTTGTCTCGGGCGGGCACACCATGCTCGTGCACGTGAAGGCGTGGGGCGACTACGAGGTGCTCGGAGAGACGCTCGACGATGCCGTGGGCGAGGCCTTCGACAAGGTAGCCAAGGCGTTGGGTTTGGGCTATCCCGGTGGCCCCATCATCTCCAAGCTGGCCGAGACAGGCAATCCCCGCGCGGTCGATTTTCCCCGCGCGCTTAACAGCAGGGGAGACTATCGTTTCTCGCTTTCGGGCCTCAAGACGGCGGTGACGCTCTACATCGAGCAGGAGACCAAGGCCGGGCGCACGATTCACCTTCCCGACCTAGCGGCCTCGTTTGAGGCGGCGGTCTTTGACGTGCAGTACAAGAAGGCCAAAAACGCCCTGCACGCTACCGGGTGCAAGGAGTATTGCATCGGCGGCGGCGTCTCGGCTAACCCGCATCTGCGCGAGATGATGATCAAGAAGCTCGGTCGTCAGGGGATCCGCGTGACGGTGCCGCCCTTGTCTGCCTGCACCGATAACGCCGCCATGATCGCGGAGGTCGCTCGCCGTAAATTCGACCGAGGTGAAATCTCGCCGTTCGACGTCGACGCCGATCCAAACATGACGCTGTAGTCGTACGGGTGCGGTCCCCGACCGGAGGGGCCGGATATAAGGTTTCCTGCTCTACAGTC
>CALDBJ010000101.1 GCA_937937835.1 uncultured Collinsella sp. | reverse complement strand
GCCTGTCCGCCTAATGTGTTCGGCTGAGATCGGAAATCAACCCAACCCTTTGAAGAGACCAAACAACCAATTCAGGCGAAATAGCCCCAAGCTCCTATTTCGCCACAATGAAGAAGTCATTTAGCGACAACGGACGCGATATTACGGGCCGTTGTCGGCATGGATCCGACCCCTTATCCCCTCGGTGGGAAGGGGTCGTGGCCATGGGAATCCCTTGCGCGGATTCTGCCATCGCGACGATGGACGATCAACTCCGACTCTTGATTGGAGCAAATGCGCCGACCGAGCTTTATTGCCTCGCTCTGGGTCGTCGTAACGAAGGAAGCGCGACATGCCCCCTCGCCCTTAATCTGCCAATTGCCATCCGAGCGCATCGTAACGTGCTGATTTCTGCCTTTCATACTTACCTCGCCTTTAACTCTGAACTTGCCGATGCGTCTACAGCATGAGATATGTGACAGACGCCCTCGTGCCGTTTTCAAAAGTGTAAGCACTGGTGCGGACATAAAACGAAGCGCACACAGCAGGACCGTTGATCCACCTGGCTTTCTGGTCGCCCTTCACACCCTGGCGAAAGAGCTTTGGGGCACTGAAGTTCGCACCCAAAGAGGCGTACATCGGAAACCTGGTGAACGGACGCCTCTATATAAACGCAGCCAGCTACTACCATGATCTACCCGGCGAGCAGGGCAATTCATTGGAAGAGTCTTTAGCGTACGGGACGGGCATCTACGCCAGCTGGCTCTTGCTGTTTTTCCGCATGCTCACGGCGCGAGAGAGCGACATCGTTGACAGCACATGACATTCCCTGCGCGGCAACGTCTTTAAGGGTGCCTCCAATCCAAGCTCGACCGCCGAGGCATTCCGGGACATCCCGCGCAACCTTATTATGAAAACGCCTAAATACGCATCATTACACTCATGAAAAAAGGGCGACACTCTCTTGTCGAAAGCGTCGCCCTTAAAGCTCCCGCAGAGCTTTTGTATTTCAGGACAGTATCCTACACCATCTTAATGAGATGAAAGGACGCATCTTGGCCTGTCCGGAAAAGCGTAAGCAGGCCACGAATGAACGAGACGACAGTAGGACTAACGATCACCGCAATCAAAAGAGCCCAAATAATGCAGCGCACCCTTCACTCGCGGAGCATTAGGGTCTTCACCCAAGAAATTGACGCTGTAAGAAGGATATCCAACGTAAACATGAGTCTTGCCGGTCTCGCAACAGAACAGAATGTCGCCGGCACTATTCTGAGTCAGCGTATTGTAATCCGAGTAATACTCAAGCTCGTCTGACGGGGCCTCTCCAACAACAATCAACCGAGGCTCCAACCTATCCAGCCACGTCTTAGGAACGCGACCGGACTTCCGCCCGTGATGCGGTGCAAAAAGAATGTCCACAGACGAAAGCTCAATGTCGTCTTCAATCGCAACCATGTAGTCATTCTCCATGTCGCCTAGCCAAAGAGCCCGAACACCCCCCTCGAGCGAGTAGGTAATCGCAGGACTGATATTATTAGGCTCGCCAGAGCTTTTTACATCTCGAAAAGCCTGATTCGCCAAATCAGGCCAAAGCACATGAATCCCAGCAGAGCCGCGCTCATTATCAAAGACATTCATCCATTTACGCTTACACCCCTTGCTAATCTTGTAAGCGCACGGCGAGCCCTTCAGCTCTTTGTACTTTTTAAAACTCTCGGTCTCCGTGGACTTGGAGACATTATTGTCGACGCAATAAAAATTCGGAATGAGCTTAAGCTCATCAAGATACTCAATACCCTGAATATGATCTTGGTCCGGGTGCGTACTGATAAAACGAACGACGCCCTTTTTCCCTGCGAGCTTTTTGACCTCATCAAGAATTTCCGACTTACGCTCATCGGTAATATTGCAATCGATCATGCTGAAGTTATCAGAATTGTGGTTGACATAAAACATGTCGCCGTTGCCAACGGACAGGGACTTAATCTCGCTCATGCTTATCACGTTCCTCAAGATTGAAGTTGATTCGCTTTTCTACATACCGCTCCTGTTTGATCCAGGAGGCAATAAATAAGGCGATAAAAGAGCACAGCGCCGCTGGAAGCCGATGAGATTCCGGCAACAATGATGCAAGCAGAATAATGACGAGCAGGACACCGGCCCCCGCCAGGCTGCGATACATGTTTGAAATCATTAAGAGTTGCTCGACCTTTGGGTCGTTTTTCTGAGCATACGCAAAGGCAGAATAGTCCCGTTTTCTGGTAGGCTTCAGGTTTTGAACCAACGGCTCAATGCAGAGAGAGCCAATCCGTGAAGCAATAAGCCCGAGAACATAACTCATCACAGATAACGCCATCCAGTTAGAACAATCGATAAAACTGCCCAACGGTGTCTGACTGGCGAAATATGTTACGAGTGCGCCCGGTATGAGCACATTGAACAGATCGTAAGCAGAAATCTTCCCAAGCAACTCATTAAGAAAGTTATTGACCAATAATCTCACTCCTCCAATAATCCAGAAGCCATCCTCCGCAATTTTTGCGCACTATCCAGCCCTGCCACGCAAGTGAAAGGTTGCTGAAGAAAAGCAATTTGTAAATGAGTTGAGCAAACAGGAGCGCATACTGCTGTTGACCAATAAGCGCACACGCCCCTAAAGAAATTTAATGAACCATCAATATGGCCTCGATTTTGACAGCTATTCCTTCCGACTCCTTCCGAACAATTAGGTTGTAATGGGGAAACGACGCTTCTCGTTGTTTCAATTGTAGCCCTTCGCCAGTTCCATATCCTGTATTCTTTTTTGATGATGAGCACAAGATGTTGTGTTTTAACAGGTAAACGCAGCTAAAATAATGCGGAACTTATTCACGCGAAATTACGAGTCAGCTCATCCCCTTGTAGACAGCACCCTTGACCTGCATGAAAACATAATTAGACTCAATCGCTTTCGCCCGGTACAAAGTCATCCACATCGAATACCTGTTCGAAATTAACAAAAGATTTTGCTTGACCAACATGTTGAGACGCCCGCTTATTGCCCGATCGTAAGCCGCAATAAACTAGACGGCAGCCTAGCGGACTTTTCCTGGAAGGTCGCGGCGGCGAGCCTCGAAGAGGCGCAAGACGGCCTCATGTTGAAGCTGCCGCATCGAGCATAGTCAACCCAGCGAGGGGCAGAACGCCACCGGAGACTAAAGCGGACCCGCTCCCCTCCCCAGCATTCCCCAGAAAGTTCGCTGATGTTGACTGGTGTTCCCGTAAAATAAACCGCAACAAAATATGTGCGGAGTGCTGGCCTGGAGCTGCCTTCGGACCCTATTGGCTGCTCACCGAGAGGCTCCGCAATGAAACGACCCCTTTACTACCTGCTCTGCGCGATCGCGTGCACGTCCATAGTCAGCTCGACGATGCCCGTGGCAGCCATTGCGGAAGCCATGCAGCCTCAGGCAACAGCCGAGCAACAGGCGCAAGACGCCGACACGAGCAGCGACACAGACAAGGCCGAAGACGGCACCAACACAAATGCGACAGCAGATACCGTAGAGGACAGCACCGCAACATCCACCGGCACCAGCGCCGTCAACACGGAAAGCACCGACGACACCGCTGCCGCCGAAACCACCACCCCCACCCCATCCCTCCGTGCCCAAACCAACGGCACGCCCGAGGCCATCTCCGCCACGTCACAAACCGGCTACGCCCACTCAGCAACGGCAACCCAAAACGGCGTCACCTTCACCGTCTCGTGGAACGACGCCCCCGCGGGCACCGCGACGACCTTCCACGTAACCCAGACCAACGGCTCGTCCCAGGCCAAGGCGCGCATGGACGTGCCCACCTATTGGGACGGCGGCAGCCAGGAAAGCGTCTGCGACCCGTCGCGCGCGGCATGGGCCAGCTACTACAGCCTGGGCACCGCGGGCCACGACTTTACCTTCGACTTCACGGCATCGGGCACGTACCGCATCTACTTCTACTTTATGGACAACGACAGAAACGACCCCCAAAACGACAAGGGGATCTACTACCTGCGCACCACGGCGGAGGTGACCGTAAACGACGCCGCCCGCCCAAGCGTCACGCAGATCGTCAACGACGCCGTGGCCCAGTGCAGGCAAAAGACAAACGGCTCGGAATACGACATGGCGCTGTGGCTCCACGACTGGACGCTCGACCAGCTGGAGTACGACCACGGCCTCAACTGGTGCTCGGCCGAAAGCGGCCTCACGCGCCACCAGGGCACCTGCGAGAGCTACCAGCGCATCTACTCCAAGCTCCTTGACGCAGCGGGCATCGCCAACGGCCGCATCACCGGCAACGGTCACACCTGGAACGCAGTGAAGATCGACGGCAAATGGTGCCAGATGGACCTAACCTGGGACGACACCAGCGACAACTGGTACGAAGACCTAGACCAGCACCATCTGTACTTTGGCCTGACCGACGAGCTCATGGCAATCGCCCACTCCGACCACACGTCAAATTACCAAAAGGACGACTACGCCTACCGCTCGACCGACCTATCCAACAATTACTTTGTGCGGAATGGCAAGGCCGATGAATGGGCCGAGAAGTATGCCGACCGAATTCAGCAGCACCTTGATGCCAAGGAAGAGAGCTTTTCCATCAACGCTGACAACCAGTCCTTCCCGCCGAGCATCTCGGGGATTCAGAATGGGATCGTTGCTTATGCGATGAATCTGAGGGAGTGGGAGACCAATAACAGCAAAGTGGAGCTCGCTGCGACTTCGAACGTCACCAAAGAATCAAACAGCAAATGGAGCGCAAAGTACGACTTAACGGCAAGCTATGAGACCACGTACACCATAACAGCCATGCCAAAGGACTGCGAAGTATCCAACGGAGCCCAAGCCGAATTCACCGTAACGGCGCAAAGCGCGACATCGTTCCAATGGCAATGCTCCGACAACGGAGGTTCGAGTTGGTACAACACGGGCATAGGCGGCGAAACTTCTAGGCAGGAAACCCTGAGGTTTGCATCCAATGCCCAACTCGCGAAGAGGCTCTACCGCTGCGTAGTCTCGTTCCCGAACAGCAGCACCCTCGTAAGCAAGCCCGCACGCCTGGTCCTTGCAGCCCGCTACGCCATCAGCTCGCAGCCCGAAGACTGCACAGCGGCCGCAGGGTCAACAGCGTTCTTCGCCATCGGAGCAGAACGGGCCACCTCGTTCCAGTGGCAATGCTCGGACAACGAGGGTAAATCCTGGTACAACACGGGAGTCGGAGGCTCGACTTCAACGCAGACGAGGATCGAGTTCATTGCAAGCGCGGGCCTGGCAAAGCGCCACTTCCGCTGCTTGGCATTCTTCCCCGATGGGACCAGCTCAGCCTCAAGCTCTGCACATCTAAAACTGAGCACCAACCAAATAACGGGGCAGCCGCAAGACACTACTGCGGCGACAAGCTCCGAAGTCTCTTTTACCGTGCAAGCTCAAGGCGCCGTCTCATTCCAGTGGCAATGCTCCGATAATGGTGGGGAAAGCTGGTACGACACCGGAATCGGCAATGCCGCGTCGAAGCGGCCTACATTGCGGTTTACCGCCAACGCCTCGCTTGCAAAACGCCTCTACAGGTGCGTTGTAACCTTCCAAGACGGAACCACGACCGCAACCCAAAGCGCCAAGCTCGCGTTGGTGCCGAATAAGGGAGGAATCACCGCGCAGCCGCATGACTGCGTAACGAGTGCAGGAATTGAAGCCGCGTTTTCGGTCGATGCCGAGCACGCGGCCGCATATCAATGGCAATGTTCTGACAACGGGGGCAGGACCTGGTACAACACCGCAATCGGTGGCGTCACCTCGAAAAGCAATACCATGAGTTTCACTGCAACCGAGGGCTTGGCAAAGCGGCTGTTCCGGTGCTTAGTCTCCCTTGAAGACGGTTCGAAGCAAGCCTCCGAAGCAGCCAAGCTCCTTCTGCGGTAAAGGCGATCTCAAAACTTCGAAATGTCCGCAAAGCCCCTAACGGATATCACAGACACCGCGGCCACCGGAAACGTACAACGTGTCGCCAACGACCATGTCGCCCATGGGGCTGGCAAGCATCACGGCGAACTCTGCGATCTCCTCGGGCATAGCGAACCTGCCAAGCCCGTTGTCCTCGGCGGAGATGCTGTCGCCCTCCTCGATGCCAAGAAGAGGAGTCGCCGTGCTACCGGGCGCAATCGCGTTGACCACAATGCCGTGAGGAACCAGGGCAGAAGCCATGCCCTCAGTGATGCCCTTCAGACCCCACTTCGATACGCGGTAGGGAGACCATGCGGGCTCGTTGCCGGCCGAGGATGAAACGATAAGGATATGCCCATTACTGACCTTATCGGAAATCATGCGCTGTGCAACAGACTGCACCATGAAGTAGACGCCGCGCAGGTTGATGTCCAAGATACGGTCGTATTCCTCAACGGTAAAATCGAGAAACCCGCCCATGGAGACATCCTCGGTGTGAACGCCGGCAGAATTTACTAGGATATCGATGGGACCGTAGAAGGCCACTGCCTCGTCAACGACTCTCGAAAAGGTCTCTGGCTCGGCAAGGTTGACGACAACCCCGGCGCACTTCTCGCCAAGCTCTACCGCGACCTTGTCGACCTTTGCGCGCCTTGTGCCGGCGATCACAACATTCGCGCCGTTCTTCAGGAACGCTTTGGCGACGGCCCTGCCGATCCCGCCCGTGCCTCCCACCACTAGGGCGGTCTTCCCTTTGAGCAGGCTTTCATCGCCAACGGTCTGCATCACGGGCTGTATATTCTTGGCTTTGAGAGCGACGATGCCCTGCTTGATTGCGTGCTTTAAATTCGCCATGCACCTACTCCTCGACATCCATGAACTTGCCCTTATCAGCCTCGAGTCCCTTCCGGTTTCTATCTATGACCAGCTTTGCGTACAGCACAGGTGCCATACCGCAGCATGCAATCTTAACTTTCTCGGAACGGCCGACTTCACTGTTCTTGAATACAGGCAGCCAGTTCTTCCTGACGTACGCCGCACATTCTTTCGCGAGCTCGCCTTCGGAGCCCATTTCGTCCGCACCTATTATCTGAGTGAGTAGGAACTCGTAGTTTCGCCAGATATGCCAATCGCATGCATGGCGAACCATCGGAGTGTCCAGAGTCAGGTTCTCTTTGATGAATTTAATGTTTCCAAGGGCGTTCTTTCCATTCTGCACGTTGTAGTTGGTAAGACCGCTCCCCATGTTATTCAAACGGTAGTTGTAGACTTTGCGTCTACCGACGCCAACATGATTTGAGTGCTGGGCTACCTCGGTAGCAAAATAAAGACCCTCGCCGAACCAAGGAACGGAAAACGAGATATTGTTGTCGACAATTACGGAACGTTTGTACAGCTTGTTCCAAGGCCCCAGACGCATAAAAGGATAAATTATAGCAGCAGTAGCACGCTCTGCCGACCAGGTCTCCCGGACGTCCTCAGCAATCTGCTCCCTATCGCGCGTTGTGAAAAGATTCACCGAGTAGGACATGTCGGAGCCGGTGCTCTCGGCTAAGTCGACCAAATATTCGACGCAATCGGGCTCCAGCCAGTCGTCACCGTCCACAATCATGAGGTAGTCACCCGTCGCAACATCAAGTCCTGCATTCCTAGCAGAGCAAGTGCCACCATTGGGCTTATGAATAACAACAGCCCTTGGATCACGTGCAGCATAGTCATCACAGATGCGACCACTGCCATCGGGAGAGCCATCGTCAATGAGAATAATCTGAAGATTCTTGTGGGTTTGAACCTCAAAGGAATGAAGCAGCTTCGGCAGAAATTGTTCTGATTTATAAACAGCAACGATGATGGAAACAGATGCTTGACTCAAAATAGGACCTCCCATTCATTTTTTAGCGAGCGAGACGGGCGGAGAACTCGTCCACGGTGTCACAAAGGAACTCCGTAGAGGACACACGGTTGGCTGCAAGCGACTCATTGACGCCCGCCCAATCAAAATCGTTGAGGCAAAGCTCTTCTGGTTGAAGCTCCGTGCTTATGCGGGAATCCAGCCCATAACGAGAAAGAATCGCCTTGTTACGCTCCGCATACTGCTCAGGCAGAATATCGACAAAGGGCGTATTGAACAGCAGCGAAAAGGCAGTCCCGTGGAATGAGTCCGTGAGCACGCAGGCGGCATTGTCAAACAGCCAAAGGAATTCATGTAGCGACGGGTAGAACAAATTCTTCCCCATTGTTTTGCGAAGCGACGGACGGATGCTAACGACCTCGAGACCGAGAGATTTGCATGCAGCGGCAGAATAGCGGTCGAACGCATCGTTTGGATGCAAGTTGTAGATCAGGCAGTACTCCCCATTCACGCCGCGGGGAGCACGAGGCTCAACACGGTCGAACCAGGTCTCCTTTGATAGCAGGTGCACAGGGTCGACAACGGTTTGTGCCTCAAACCCCATTTCTTCAAGAGTTTTCTGCCCGCTTTCCTCGCGCACTGAAAGCCTGTCAAACCGCGCAAACGCTTTTACAGCACGGTCGTATTCGCGCGCATCGAGGCCATTCTTGCCAAAGGAGGACGAGAAGGAAAACTTGTAGGTATCGTCCGATGCTCCTTCCAGAAGGTAGGCGCCCTCGATGTTTCCATCAGACATGATGTTCCACACTTGGTCGCCTCCAACACAAAGGACAGGATACTCAGCAAGAAGCTTACTAAGCTCTTCTGAGTCGGTTACCCTACGGCTCTGCCTCAACAAGCCATTCCTCATCGCCTCAAACTTACGGGCACCAATCGCTTTTGGAATCGCACGAATCGGACCAAGCGCGCCAGAAGTCCTCATGGCATCTGCTAAAGGAAAGTCCCGGGGGATGCGGTAGTCAACATACTCGGCATCGATACCCATAGAGGCGAACGCATCCTGAAGGGCATATGCCTGCAGAATAGAACCGTAGTTCGGCACTGCATGCCGCGACAATATACCAACGCATTTTTTCATTTCTTATTCCTTACCTTTCGCAATCGGTGGTAACGCTTCGAGACGGAAACAAGTATCCGCGCGCAAGCCAAATGCGACTCACGCACATAATTGCCTCAGTAAAGCAACGGATGATGCAAATGACCTGCATGCTCGCGATTCCTATCGCAGACACGGTCAAAAGCGAAACAATGCAAAACACAGCAGATCCTACTGTGGTGAAGGTAACCTCAGCGACTTTGCCAGAGGCGCCTAGAATCGGCCAGCCGACCATCGTTGCATAGAAGGAAAACAGGAGAACGGGTGAAGCCCAGGCGATAACCCAGGAACCTGATAGATAGTCCTCGCCACCGAGCACGAGCATAACTATTTCGGAAAGCGCTGCGAAAGCGATGGTGCCAATGAGCAGGACGGGTATAGAGACAAGGAGCAACTTCCTTGCAAAACCGTAGTCACCCCCCTTGACCATATGGGGGTACAGACTGTTCACAATTGGCGAATAAAGGGACTGGATGGCATTGATTGCAGTCACAGCAAGGGACCAGTAGGAGATCATCGCCTTGTCGGTAATCACGATTCCGATCAAGAGCGTAGTGAATCCGGAAAAAACGACGGAGGCCATGTTCGAGAAACAATAGAGCGCGGAAACCTTCAGCTCTGAAAGCGCCTCGCTTAGGGGCACGAACGTAATGGTGGTGCCGAACATTCGCTTGGCGGAAATGAAAGACCAGGCAAGGGCAATAACGCTCGAAAGGATGTCGAGAATAGGAATCCACAGAATGTCATTGATAGAATGGACAACGACGAACGTCAAGGCAGTAGAGACACCCTTCGAGACAAAGTAACGAGTCGTCAATGGACCCATGTCTTCATGTCCCTGGAAAAGAAAGTCCGGAGCAAGTGCCTTACCGAATACAGCAACAAATGCAAGCATGGTATATAGCATGTTTGAATGAGTAATGGGAATGAACCAGGCCACAACAACGACGACAGCGCCGGTCACTACACCAAGCAACAGGCGAGCCTCTGTCACAGCACCAATAGCCCGGTTCTCCTCTTCGACAGTCTCGGATTGTGCTATGCGTTTAGTACCGGAAAGGTTGAAGCCAAAATCGACGAAAGTCTGGGCGAAAGTCATGAACGACACGACATACGCGTAGATCGCGTAGCCCTCCGGCAGAAGCACACGAGTCAGATAAGGCAGTGTAATAAGGGGAAAAATGTATTTAACAATCTGCAGTCCGTATTGCCAAACGACATTGCTGTAGAAATGTTTGTGTTGAGAACTCAAAACTAAACTCCGAACAAACCATGAAGAATAAAACAGGACATATCGACAACGCTTGCGAGATAAGCCCACTGAACGACAAAACCGATAACTGCAATAATCGCAAGTGCGATATCTATATAAAGATTTACGGCATCATCCTTATGACTCAAAGCAGCTAAAACAAACAACGTTGAGCAAGGCATTGCATACCGAAAGAAAACATCTGCGGCAAAAAATACTGAAACTGCAATGCATAGGGCAGACCAAATGCCTGAAAAAACTAGCAAACCGGATTTAGAAACGTCGTAACGCCTGAAAACCAAAAGGATGCAGAAAACAGCGATAGCTCCAAAATAATATCGATACCCCATAAGCAACACACTGTGCTGAGATGCCGCGGCCCATCCCCAATCGCTGAACTCGCTATACACCGAAAACTTATCCAAAGCGCTCACAAATAGAGAAAGAACGGGTATTGTCCTGAAGGAGGCCGGTAAGGCGGCTGAAAGTATATTTGATAAAGGAAGCAATGCAAGACTGATGCCGTAAATTGCAATCTCATTTTTCACGAAAAGCAGCACAACTCTTAAAGCTATCACTGGTAAAACGGATGAATGAGTGGAGGCGGCAAAAGCGTAAAGCAAAATCAATACAACCGGTCCGGTACGCTTTCGGAAGTCCAAATAGAGCGCCAAGAGAAGCAACGAAAACGCCGGGGTACTTTTTGCATAAGAGAGAACGTTGAAAAACGGTGAGATCGCCACTGAAATCAGAAGGGCGGCACAAGTCCTCCTAAACGACCACCCCTGAAGTGCGGCGTAATCGTCAACAATAAAGGCCAAGACCGAGTAAAAAGTTGCTGTAACTGCGCTTCGCAGAAGATGGTCGTCATTAAATCTCGAAACGATCCAAGCAAAAAGGTTGTAACCATGAGACCCCACAGAGGAATAGACACCCTTGATTGAAAGGAGGTCCCAAAATGATGTCTCACGAAAGATAGGCAGACTGTTGGTATATCGATCAATGTCAGCCATTAATGTCGTATTAACCCCATAGGCAATTGCGCCAGAGCAAAGACCAACCAGAATCGCCAGGCCCACACTCGAATGCTTCTCAGACCTAATATAAAGAATAATGAAGAAAATCGAAGCAAGATAGAAGGGCGAGGAGAAAATAGGCGTTGTTATATGCACCGGCGTCAGATTTGCGAGAAACAATGCGATGCGAGTTTGACAAATCAAGCTCGAGTGTATCCATCATCCTACGACCTTTCCGGTCAAGCTGCCGTAAAGGCTGTATACAAGATTATGAAGTGCTGGCGAAAATGCAAAAAGCCCGCAGCGAAAGCGCCAAGTCTTGCTCGCAAGAGGGTTACCGGCGACCTTCCTACAGCGTTTCCTCGCATTAAGGATGTAAGCCTTAGCCTTGCGCTTGTCGATGCACTTATTCAAATCCAGCCTCGACGCAACGCGAAGAGAGCAAAAAGCCTCAAAGCAAGCAAACGCATCTTTCAACTCTGGTCTATCATCAACAACGTCTCCCACAATTGACAAAGATGCTTCCATGCCCTCAAGGTGCTTGTCTTCGTATTTCTTATTCGTAGTAATGGAACCCTCGCGGGCAAGATAGCCATAAAGCTCTGCGCCTGAAATACAAGCCTTATCAACGTTAAAGAAGACAGTAGCTTCAACGCCAAAGTCCTCGAACAGTTGCCCCTCGGGAAACGCAAGGAGCGGGAATAGTTCCCTAGCATACAGCTTCGCGCAGGCAGAGCCGGACTCACCGTTAAGCAGAAGCAACATTCTAAGAAGTTCACCGCCGGAAACGACCTTGCCTTCGCCAATCTCTTGGCAACCAAAGTCGTCAGTCGAGTCAATCTTCTTATATTCACATGTGACAAGGGGCACACCAGTCTTCTGCGCAAGGGCGACCATATGTCCTACAGCACACTCGTCCAGAACGTCGTCACCGTCCACAAACGTAACGAAGTCACCTGTGGCGCAGGCAAGGCCGAAGTTGCGAGCGGAAGATAGACCTCCGTTCTCCTTATGCACGAGCTTAACGCGATCGTCATCTGCAATGGTACGGGCACAGATATCTGCCGTATCGTCGGTCGCCCCATCATCAACG
>CALDBJ010000100.1 GCA_937937835.1 uncultured Collinsella sp. | reverse complement strand
ACGTCACCTTGTCTCAAATGCGACCCGCTCGCTGTCCGTTCTCTACCTGCGGCGTCGTCTTGCTCCGAATGCGGCCCGTTCGCTGTCGTTGCCGAAACATCGGCGATGCCGGAGTAGTCATTGGGGACGTTCATAAATGACTACTCAGGAATGAGCGTGGATAATCTCCCGTTTTTGGCCTGTGTGCGGGCTCAAAGTGGGAGATTATCCACGCTCGTTAGTTAAGCGTCCAAAAATCCACACTCGCCAAACCTGCCAAAAAGGACAGGTTTATTTTGGCACGCTTCGGTCGGTGTCAGGAAGTGTTAGGGACGGGGCGGCGGCAGGACTCGAGAGCGAAAAGAAGTATCGGGTTTGGCGTGCCCGCTTCTGCCCGTCCCGCGCGTGGGCGATACTCGGCTTATCGAACCGCGATGCAAAGGAGATGCTCATCCCACGAGCACTACCGGGAAGGGCTTGCGATTCGAGCCCTCGCCTTAGTATTTTGGCCATTTGGCACTATAATCACCATAGGCATGCGCAAAACGTTGCGCTTAATCAAGAGGAGAAAACGTATGGGTCTGTTTGACATGTTCAAGAAGAAGGCTGAGCCCGCGGCAGCTGCTGCTCCGGCCTCCATCTCTGCTTCTGCCGGCGCCGACGTGCTGTGCTCGCCTGTCAAGGGCAAGGTCATCAAGATGGCCGACGTGCCCGATCCCGTCTTTGGCGGCGAGGTTCTGGGCAAGGGCTGCGCCGTGTGGCCCGAGGACGACCTGGTCTACGCTCCCTGCGACGGCAAGGTGACCGTCACCATGGGTCACGCCGTGGGCCTGCAGTCCGATAGCGGCATCGAGGTTCTGGTGCACGTCGGTGTCGATACCGTCAACATGAACGGCGACGGCTTCGAGGGCTTCGTCAAGGCCGACGACGTCGTGAAGGCTGGCCAGCCCATACTCAAGATCGACCGCGCCAAGATCGCCGCTGCCGGTTACAAGGACTGCGTCGTCGTGGCTGTGTCCAACACCGCCGAGTTTGCCGATGTCGAGCTCGCCGTCGAGGCTGAGTCCGCCGTCGCCGCCGGCGATGCCATCGTCAAGGTCGTCCGCAAGTAAGCTGTAACGTCCAGAGGATGTTTTAGGGTGGTTGGATTGTCCGGCCACCCTTTTTATTAGACCGGGTGCACGCGTTTATTGTACGTTGGGCAAGTCTACAGACCGTTCGGATACTAAAACGAACCGACCGCGCCTTCGTACTGCCGAGGGTGTTCATAAGTTGATAGTATGGGCTTACCTTATTACAACGTGCGCCGTGTCTGGGAAGCGCGGTGCCGCTCATTGGGAGGAACAACATGAAAAAGAAGCTGCTGCTTGCGCCCCTCATGGCTGTCTTGGTTGCGTGCGTGGTTCTGCTTTCCGGCTGCGGAGGCCCTTCGGTCGAGGAGCTCATCACCAAGGACCTTACGACTCAGTTTGATGAGGTTAAGAATGGCGGAGACGATTTCCTCGCCGGCCTGGAAGAGGCCTCGGGCGACGAGTTCGAGCAGCTGGGTATCGATCCCAAGGAGTATGCCAAGAGCTATCTCGAGGGCTTTGACTACAAGATCGGCGACGTGACGGTCGACGAGGACAAGGGCACCGCAACTGCCGAGGTCACCATTACCTGCAAGTCCATGAACCAGATCGTTGAGGATTTTGCCACCCAGTACCAGGAGAAGGTCGCCGCGCTCGATTCGATGCCTTCCGATGACGAGCTGTACAAGATGGCCGGTCAGGTTATGGTCGATGTGACCAAGGCTGCTAAGACCAAGGACACCACGGTCACCTTCAAGTACACCGCCAATGACGATGGCGAGTGGTCTGCTGACGATTCCGCAACCAACGAGATGATGAATGCGATGATGAGCTAGGGGGTTACGCGGTTCTACGAACCGCGTAACGGCTCGACGCTGCGCGGGCACCAGAGCGACAACTTGTCATTCAAAGAGGACGGCATGACCAGAAGGTCTATGCCGTTCTCTTTTCATGCCAATTTGTTCGCTCTGGTGCCCGCTCGCTGTCCGTCCTCTACCTGCGGCGTTGCCATGGTAGTCATTGGGGCGGCACTTAGGGACGTTCCTTTCCTGACGGCAGTTGGGGACGCTCCTTGCACAAGTGTTGCATTGTGGGTGATCGGGAAAATGTGGCCCGGTTTTTGGCCGAATTCCGGGCCGCGGTTTCCGGATGAGATGGGCTGCGGAAAGTGCGACCCGGATTATTGCTCCAAAACGGGATGCAGTTTCCCCGACGCGCTTCAAACGGAAAGCGCGTCCCATTCCGGAGCTCCAAAACGGGATGCGCTTTCCGCGCGGAAGAATTGTCGCAGCTACGTTAAGCGGTGCTGTTCGTTACTCGCCCAGAATCAGCGCCGCGAGCTCTTCCTGGGTGTCCACCACGTAGTCGGCGCCGGCGGCTTCCAGCTCTGCGCGGCCGCGGAAGCCCCAAGTGACGCCTGCGCTCTTGAGGCCGGCATTGTGACCGGTCAGGACGTCGACATTGGAATCGCCCACATAGAGCGTGGTTGCCGGGTCGGCGCTCAGCTCCTCCATCACATGCAGCGTGGCGGGCGCTTCGGGCTTGGGCGGAAAAGCGTCGACACGGCCCTGGACCAGCGCAAAGCGGTCGGGACCAAAGTACTTCTCGATAAGCGGGGCCGCCGAGACGTGGTCCTTGTTGGTGAGCACGGCAAGTTGGATGCCCGCGGCGCGCAGGCGATCGAGCATCTCGATCGTGCCGGCATAGGGGGCGGTGTGGTCCTCCTTGTGCTCGCCGTAGTAAGCCCTAAACTCGGCAAGCGTCTGCTCAAACATGCGGCCGTCGCCCGCATACTCGGCAGGCATAAAGCGCTCAACCAGCTTGAGCATGCCGTTTCCCACCTTATAGCGGTATTCGTCAACAGCAAACGTGGGCCAGCCGTGCATCTCACAGGTATGGTTACCGGCGGCCGTCAGGTCCTCGAGCGTGTTGAGGATAGTGCCGTCGAGGTCAAAAATCACATGGGAAAACGCTGCCACCATGGGTGCTCCTGCCGTTTGAGTAATAAAACGCACTCCATGATACTGGGCCTGCGTATCGGGCACGTTTGGAATCTGAATATCTTTGCCGGCCTTGAACCGCGCTGCGCTAGCCGCGAGCCTTTGCCGTTAGCAAATCCTTGGCAGCTGTTCTCCCACGAGCATGTCGAGGATGCGGGTCGAGCCCCAGCCGGTGCGTACGCGCACGGCGGGTCGAGCGTCCGATCCAAGCGGCAGCACGCGGCCGATAATCGCGGCGTTCTCGCCGTAGCGGGCAGCACGCATGGCGGCTAGAGCCGCATCGGCCTGTTCGGCCGGCACCACGGCGACCATCTTGCCCTCGTTTGCCACCTGCAGCACGTCATAGCCGAGCATCTCACAAGCCGCCTGCACATCGGGACGCGCGGGCACGGCGTCCTCATCGACCTCCATCGCAACGCCGCTGGCCTGCGCAAACTCATTGAGTGTGGATGCAAGGCCGCCGCGCGTGGGGTCGCGGAAACAGCGCGTGTCGGGGGCTGCGGCCAGAACGTCGGCTATCAGGTGGTTGAGCGGCGCGGCATCGCTTTCGATGTTGCTCGAAAACGCCAAGCCCTCGCGTTGGCTCATGATGGCGATGCCGTGGTCGCCGAGTGTGCCCGACACCAGGATGACATCGCCAGGCTGGCAGTTTGCGCCACTGAGCGCCACACCCGCGGGCACTTCGCCCACGCCGGCGGTATTGATGTAGACGCCGTCGGCCCCGCCGCGCTCAACCACTTTGGTGTCGCCGGTGATAATCGCCACGCCCGCCTCGCGCGCCGTCTCGGCCATGGTCTGCACGATCTGACGCAGCTTGTCCATGGGATAACCCTCTTCGAGGATAAAGCCGCACGATAGGTAGCGCACGTTGGCGCCCGAGGTCGCGACATCGTTGACGGTTCCGCACACGGCAAGGCGACCGATGTTGCCGCCGGGGAAGAACTGGGGCGAGACGACAAAGCTGTCGGTCGACATGGCGATGCGCCCGCTCGCGGGCAGTGCGGCGACGCCGGCATCGTTGCCCTCGAGTAGCTCGGGCGACCCAAAGGCATCCAAAAAGACCTCGTCGATGATGCGTTTCATCATCTGGCCGCCGGAGCCGTGACCCAGCAGGACGGTGCTATCGGTAACGCTATGGGACATATCGAAAACTCCAATCGTGGGTGGTGCCAGTGTGCGGGTGCGTCCGGGCTAGTTACGGTATCTAAAGTACGCCGCACAGCTGCCCTCCGAGCTCACCATGCAGGGGCCGACGGGATGCTCGGGTGTACAAGCGTGGCCGAACAGAGGGCAGTCGCTCGGCGTAATGGCTCCGCGCAACACGTCGCCGCAGCGGCATCCGCGTGGCTCGACCGTCGGCTCGATGGGCACGTCAAAGCGGGTGCGGGCATCAAAGCGCGAGAATTCGGGACGAATGGCGAGTCCCGAGGCCGCAATCGGCCCCAGCCCGCGCCATGTGGTATCGCACGGCTCAAATACCTGCTCGACCAGCTGGCGCGCCACGGGGTTACCGTCTGCGTTGACGCCACGGCGGTAGGCGTTGTCGATCGCCGGCTTGTTCTCGACAACCATCTGGACCAGCATGCAGATGCCCTGCAGAATATCGACCGGCTCAAATCCCGTGACCACGCCGGGGGTCTCGAACTCGTCGACTAAAAACCCAAAGGGTGCCAGGCCTGTGATGGTGGCGACGTGCCCCGGAAGGATAAAGCCGTCGATGGTGGTCTCGGGGTCGTTGGCGATTGCGCGCAGCGCCGGCGGCGTGGTCTTGTGGGCGCAGTAGACCGAGAAGTTCTGCAGCCCGCGTGCGTCTGCCTCCAAAATGGCGGCGGCGATGGTGGGAGTGGTGGTCTCAAAGCCCACACCCATAAAGATGACCGGGCGGTCGGGGTTTTGCTCAGCGATGTCGAGTGCGTCGAGTGGTGAGTAGACAATGCGGATGTCGCGCCCTGCCGCCTTTTGCGCGGCGAGCGAGGTGGACGATCCAGGCACGCGCATCATGTCGCCAAAGGTGGTGATGATGGCGCCGTCTATGTTGGCGAGCGCGATTGCATGGTCGATATCGCGGTTGGCGGTAACGCAGACGGGGCAACCCGGGCCGCTCAGCAGCTTGAGTCCCGCCGGCATAATGGAGCGGAAGCCATAGCGACCGATGCTCACGGTGTGCGTGCCGCAGACTTCCATAAGGTTGATGGTGCGGTCGCCGACGAGTTCACGGATGCGTTCGATGAGCTCGCGGGCCAGCTTGGAATCGCGAAATGCCGAAAAGTCGATACCGGAGCGAGCCGGCTGTCCGGCCGCCACTAGTATGCCTCGGCCGGGTTGCTGGCCAGTTGGTCTTCTTCGACCAGTTCGGTCATGGTGTTGACCAGGTCGAGCGTCTCCTGCGCCTCCTGCTCGTCGACGATCTGGATGCCAAATCCAGCGTGCACCAGAATATAGTCGCCTACTTGTGCCGTCGGCACGAGTCGCAGCGACACCGGACGCTCGATGCCCATCATGTCGACGGTGGCCTTGAGGTCGTCGTCGCGTTTGACTACTTTACCGGGAACGGCAAGGCACATATTGTTCCCCTTTTATACGCTTTGCGCTGGATAGGCGCTTGATAATCCATTGCTTGATGGTAGCGCTCGCGGGGTTCGCGGGCAAACGCGTTACGCCCGTGAGACAGTTGGCGCGGCGACGAGCGAGATCGGGCTACTGCGATGCGATCTGCGCGAGGTGGGCGCGCGCGATCGCCGCCTGACCGTAGGCGATGCAGCCGTCGTTGACGGGCACGGAGTGGGGAACCAAGACGGTAAGACCCATGCTTTTAAGCTCGCGGGTGAGGAGCTGGAGCAAAAGTCGGTTCATGAACACACCGCCCGAGAGCGCGACGGTGTCGAGGCTTTCACGGGTGCAGATCTCGCTGGCGATGTGTGCCGAGGAGCGTACGACGGCGACGTGGAAGTCGAGCGCGAGCCTGCCGGCGGGCGTGCCGGCCCTGATTCCCTCCAAAAGCGCCTCAATAAGCGGTCTGGAGTTCAGGACATGGCAGTCGTCCGGACGGGATAATTCGGTTACGGAAAAGCTGGCCATATTGCCGGTGGGACAGGTACTTTCGCTGTCGAGCGCGTGCCAGGCGGCTGCTTCAAGCTCGATGGCGGGTTCACCCTCGTAGGTTGCCTGGCCGCAAATGCCCAGGATCGCTGCTGCGGCATCAAACAAGCGACCCATGCTGCTGGTGCGCGGGCTGTTGATGCCACGTTCGATCATCGTTGCCGTCACGCTACGTGTTTGCTCGTCTAGGCCGCCCAAGAGCCGCTCGGCGCCCGGGTGTTCAAGCAGGCCGAGCTCGCTGAGCAGGGCAAAGGCGTTGCGGCGGGCGTCGCGCACGGAGGCCGCCCCGCCGGGGAGCGCCCAGGTGCGCAAATGTGCGGCGCGCTCAAAGCCGCCAAGGCTGGCAGCAAGAAACTCACCGCCCCAAATGGTCCCATCGGTGCCGGCGCCGGTGCCGTCAAAGGCGATGCCAAGGACGCGCGCGTCGGTTGTAAGCTGGCCCGCGGCGATAGCCTCGGCCATTACGCTCGCGACATGCGTATGATGATGCTGTACCTCGACGAGCGGCAGATTGCATTTCCGCGCCTGCTCGCGCGCCCACTGGCTCGATAGATAGCTGGGGTGTAAATCGCAGGCCAAGGCGGTGGGCGCCAAGTCAAAGAGATCTTCCAAGCGCGTGCGCGCGGCGTTCCAGGCATCGAAGGTCCTGCCGTTTTCAACATCGCCGATATGCTGCGACACAAAACAGGCTGCCTCGCCGTTCGTCCCTTCACGCGTGAGCGCAATCGTGGCTTTTTGTTGTGGCCCGCAGGCGAGCACACAGGGCGGAGCGCCGTCGAGCGCCGGCAACGGCAGCGGCTGGGGTGCATATCCGCGAGCGCGGCGAACGGGCATAACGGCGCCGTCGACCACGCGTACCACAGAGTCGTCGTAGCGCGAGAGGATTGCGCGGTCGTTACCGAGCAACGCGTCGGCGATGCCGGCGGCAACGAGGTGTTCCCAGGCAAGATCGTCATCGGTTTCGATAGGCTCTTCGCTTAAGTTTCCGCTGGTCATGACGAGCGCGTACATGCCTCGGGCTTCTGCCGCGGCAAGCAACAGATGCTGAAGCGGGGTATAGGGGAGCATGACGCCGAGCTCGGGAAGGTCGTGCGC
Organism: uncultured Collinsella sp.; assembly: GCA_937937835.1. GTDB lineage: Bacteria > Actinomycetota > Coriobacteriia > Coriobacteriales > Coriobacteriaceae > Collinsella. Next base: position 17,743 of record CALDBJ010000100.1, on the reverse strand, counting down.
GACGGACGGCGCGAGCGCGAGGGCGTCGGGGGAGCCGCCACTCTCGCAAGCAGCACGTCGGCGCAGCAGCACAATGGGGCGAATGCTGCCGGCCAGCAAGCCGCGCTCAACGTCGTTGACATGGCACAGGCGTTCAACATCGGCAAGGCCGCGCACCATAACGGCAAGTGGCTTGTTGCTGCGGCGTTTGCGGAGGCGAAGTTCGGCTACCGCCTGCTCGTTGGAGGCGTCGCATGCCAAGTGAAATCCGCCCAGACCCTTGATGGCGACGATACCGCCGTTGGCCAGCAGCTCAACACAGCCGCCGATAATGGCGTCGCTGGTCTCGCGTGTGGTGCCGACGGCCGGCGACGCGGCGGCTTCGCCCGCCTCGCGCCACGTAATATGCGGCCCGCAATCAAAGCAGGCATCGGGCTGTGCGTGAAACCGCCGATTGAGCGGGTCGGCATATTCTGCGGCGCACTTGGGGCACATGGGAAAACAATCCATCGACGTGGCCGCTCGGTCATAAGGCAGCGATCGGATGATGGTAAAGCGCGGGCCGCAGTTAGTGCAGTTGATAAAGGGGTAGTGATAGCGTCGGTCGGCGGGATCGAACAACTCGCGCAGACAGTCGTCGCAGGTGGCGATATCGGGCGAGACGAGCGTCGTGTGCGCGGTCTGGTCCTGCGATGCTACGATGCGAAAGCCTTGCTCGTCGGCGGCGTTCCAGCTGGCGGGCGCGAGATCGGCGACATCGACATGCTCTACGCGGGCTGCCGCAGGCGCATGCTCAGAAAGCGCGGTAACAAAAGCATCGAGCGCATCGGCTGGAGCATGCGCCTCGATATGCACGCCGTCGCCCGCGTTGAGCACCCAGCCGCAAATGCCGTGCGCCATGGCCTCGCGATACACAAACGGTCGCATGCCGACACCCTGCACAATGCCCGTTACATGGATATGCGCATGTCGCATGCGACCCTCCTTCGTTGAAATGTGTGCTGTTACAGCCCCAAGCTCTGCTTGGTGGCGGCGCACGTGAGCTCGCCGTGCTTAACGCCGCGCAGGCCCAGCAGACGGTCAGCCAGCTCGTAGACACGTTCGCCGCGACCCTTGAGCGCCAGAATCTCCAAGCAGTTGTGGTGATCCAGATGCACGTGCATGGTCGATACGATCTCGTCGGTGTAGTCGTGCTGCACTTCGTCCAGACGGCGCGTCAGGTCGCCGGTATGGTGGTCGTAGATCATGGTGAGCGACCCGATAACATGCTCATCGGGCGTGCGCATCTGCTCCTTGGCGATCGAGGCGCGAATCAGGTCGCGCACGGCCTCGGAGCGGTTGGCCACGTCGCCGCGGCGCGCGATCTGTTCGTCAAAACGGCGCAGCAGGTCGTCCGGTGCGGTAACCGAAAAGCGGACCAGCTCGGAGCCGGAGCCACTACAGTGGCAGCCTGCGTCACCATCCGCCCCGTGCGGATGCTCGTGCTCGTACCCGCAGCCGTGCTCATGTTCGGCCACGTTACACCAGCTTCACGGAGCCGACGGAGTTGTGGTCGGCCTCGATGGCTTCCTCGTAGCCCTCGAGCGCGTCATGCGCCTCGTGCAGCGCGGCCATGGCGGCCTCGAGCTTGGCGCCGATGCGCTCCATGTCAAAATTCTCGGTCGCATGCAGCAGCTGATGGCTCCACTCATGAGCGAGCTCGATGGTGTCGTCGACCTGTTTGACGCTCATGGCAAGCTGGCTCATGTTCATTCCAACATCATGCATGGAAAATCTCCTTTTGTATGGGGCAGTTCAGTGGTTCAGATTTTACTACGCCCGCTCTGCGCGCAGCTGCATAAGAAAACGGGTACGAGTCTGTGCGACCCGCACCCGTTCACTGGGGGCTGTTTGTGACTACCATACTATCCGTGGTTGCACTCGGTGCATCCAGAAGTCCGGCGAGCGGTGCAAAAGCGCTCATGGACGGCGGGTAAGTAACAAGCGTATTACAGATGCTTCTCCAGCAGCGCCTGCAGCCTCGTCTTGGGCAGAGCGCCAACCGAGCGGTCAATCTCCTCGCCGTTCTTAAACACAATCAGCGTGGGGATGCTCATGACGCCATACTTCATGGCCAGGTCCTGGTTGTCGTCGACGTTGCATTTGGCAACGGCAAGCTTGCCCGCCAGCTCATCGGCAACCTCGTCAACGATGGGCGAGAGGGAGCGGCAGGGACCGCACCACGGTGCCCAAAAATCGACCAGCACGGGCAGGCTGTCGTTAACGACGGAATCGAAGTTCTCGGGGGTAATCTGCTTAATGTCAGCCATGGTGACCTCCATAATGCGACGCGGCTCGGCCGCGTAAAACTCAGTACGACCGTGCTTATACCCAGCCGCCCGCAAAGCAACCACTCGCGGGCGGCTCTTTTATATAATGGTGGGCACGCAAACGATTGGAGAGCGCATGCCCACGTCACAAAGCCAGAAAAAAGAAGCCATCGCCCAGGCGACCGAGCAGGAGCTCGCATCGCTCGCGGGCCGTGGCGTGCGTATCGCGGGCAACGCGTGCTCGCCGATCGTGCTGGTCAAAGGCGATTTGGACGAGGCCGAGCGCGCGGGCGGCGAGCTGGCTGCCGGTCCAGACGGTGCCGCGCTGCGCAAGGCTCTCGGCGCCATCGGCTACGCACCCGAGGATTTTTGCGTGCTGGCAAGCGTCGCCGGCGTGGGTGACGGAGCGGTCGCGGTGGGCGAGACTCTGCCGTGCGAGCTGTTCCGTGAGGCGCTCGAGGCCTTGGACCCCGAGGCGGTGCTACTGCTCGACAACAACGCGGCTGACGCCATGCGCGAGACCTACGCCGATATGCTCGTGGCGATCGATGACTTCGACACCGCCATGCTCAAGCCCGGCCTGGTCGCCCATGTGCAGGGCCGCCGCGTGCTCGCGCTCGACGGCTTTGAGGCGGCGCTCACTGACAAAGCCGCCAAGCAGCGCATGTGGGCATACATTAAGCAGCTGACCCCGGCGGCTGCACCGCTGTAGCGGATTGGCGCCGGCGAGCGATTGCCTGGCGGGCAAACCACGCCGCAAGATCGGCGCCGCACTTCTACACCACAGCGCGCAGCTCAAACCGATCGCCGTTAATGCGGAACTGGCAGTTGCCGTTCATGCGCTCCACGGCAAGTTTGATGCTCTTGGTGCCAAAGCCGTGGCCCGCATGCTGGGTTATAGGCATGCCGTCGACCATGCGCGGCGCGCGGTCAAACGTGTTGGAAACTAACAGCAGCAGCTGACCGTCCTCCAATCGCAGGTCAAAGTCGACGAATCGCTTTCCTTGGGGCGCGGCGCTTGCGGCGGTGATAGCGTTTTCCAAGGCATTTGAGAGCACGCTAAACAGGTCGGCGTCACCTACATGGATGGTTTCGGGTACGGCGGCGCGCAGGTTGGCGGTAATGCCGTTTCTATTAATTTCCGAGTTAAATGACGAAAGCGCAATGTTTACGGTCTCGTTGGCGCAGAAGCGGCGTACGGCGGTGCGGTCGCCGGCTTCGCAGAGTTCGTCGATGCGTTTGAGCGCCTCGTCGATGTGGTCCTCCTCAATCAAAGCGGCCAGACCGCGTAGGAAGTGGCGCATATCGTGGCGAAGAATCGACAGCTCGCGCCCAGATTGACGCCAGGCCTCGAGCTCTTTGATGGCGGCGCTGTCGCGGGTTTCGAGCATCCAGCGCTCTCGCTCGGCGGTTTCCTTTTCTTCGTATTCGCGCAGGTAAACGGCAAGAAACATAAGATAGAAGGCACAGAGCGCAAAGGCTAAAAACTCAACCGTCACCACCGAGCCCGAGTGGAACAGCGTGGTGTAGACGTTGGTGGCGTAGTCAAAGACGTAATAGACGAGCGGCAGGATTAAAAGGATGCCCAGCTCGGTGGTGCTTTTAATCGCCAAGCGTGGACCGATGTCGCCGGCCCAATGCAACAGGACGGCAAAGACGGCGAGTGTGGTCGCGATGCGCGCCAGATAGTATGCAATCTGAGAATCGGTTGCGGCAAATGCGGCGATGCCCATCCAATTGCTGAACTGGCAGCTCAGATAGGCACTCGTAATGCCGAGCACGGCAAGCAGCGGGCTCAGGCGGTAGCGCGCGCACAAATAGATGACGAGCGGCAGATGCACGACGAGCGGATATACCTGGCGGGCAAAAAGCTCGCCGCCGACGGCATTGGCGAGGCCAAATGCGCATCCGGTTACGGCACCGACCAACACCAGTTCAAGCGCATGACGCCGGTTGATCTCGACACCGCACAGCGCCGCCGAGGCAAAGACGCCAAAGAGCAGCGTCGTGGCGTGGTGGATTGCCCAAAGGACCATTTCGACCGAGGAGACCATCAGCGCCTCCCGCCCTCAAAGCGCGCCGCAAAGTAGGCGTCTTGGAATCCCTGCTTGCAGCTGCGCGACAGCGGAATGCACGCGCCGGAGCGCATGACGATGTCCGTGCGATCGAAGTGGTCGATGTTGCGCAAGTTGACTTGGTAGCTACGGTGGCATTTAAAGAAGGTGGCATTTTGCGCCAAACGGTCCTCGACGCTGCGGAACGACTCGAGTGCCTCGATATCGCGTCCGTCGCGCAGGTGGAAGACCACGTGCTTGTTGCGCGCCTCGGCATATTCGATGTCGGACAGGCGCAGGGCGTGGTAGCCAAAGGAAGTTTTGATCACGAGCTCGTCGGTTGCCGCCGGGCGCATGCTCGAAAGCTCGTCGAGTAATCGCGCCAGGCGTTCGTAAGTCACGGGCTTGAGCAGATAGTCGAAGGCGCGGACCTCGTAGGATTCCAGCGCGAACTCGGGCGACGAGGTGAGGAACACCAGGCGCACGGCGGTGTCGGCCTGGCGCAGTTCGCGTGCGGTGTCCATGCCGTTGACGAGCGGCATGATCATGTCGAGCAGAATGATGTCGGCGCGCGATGCGGCATGGCGGGCCAGCAGGTCCTCGCCGCGCGTGACGAGCGCAACATCGACCGCCGTGCCCGTCTCGGTCGACCAACGGTCGATCATCCGGTGCAGTCTATCTAGAAAAGCGACATCATCGTCGCAGGCAATAATCTTGAGCATTCGGCCCCCTTAAGTAGTTCGATTTTGCCACATCGGGCACGCGCCGCTTGCGGGGGTGCGGACCGTTTGCGCCCCACGGCGTGCAGCTCGCGCCAAGCGGTGTTGCGGTGGCGAAAGATGCCTCCTGCGCCATCGAGAGCTCAGCTATCCTCAGCTTGCCAGTTCGAATATGGACCTGCCACATGATTGAATCTTTATTTCAACTTTACACCTAGGTTTACAGCTGTCTTGTCAGCTGTAAACCTAGGTGTCATACTAAAGCCCCAAGATTCGCCAAAAGAGAGGGGCCTTGATGGCACAGAGCGCGAACATGGATGCGTCGGAGCTTGCACGCGATATCGCGGCCGGCCTGGCATCGGCAACGACGGCAACGGAGCGCGCGGCACTGGTGCCCGCAGAGCTCGTCGAGGCCATTCAGCAACTAAAAACCCAACGTGATGCGGTGATCCTGGCGCACTATTACGTGGCGCCCGAGGTCCAAGCCGTTGCCGATTACGTCGGCGATAGCTTCTACCTGGCAAAGCTCGCCAAAAGCCTGCCGCAGCAGACCATCGTGTTGTGCGGCGTGGAGTTTATGGGCGAGAGCGCCAAGCTGCTCAATCCCACTAAGACCGTGCTGCTGCCCGAGCCGGGTGCGGACTGTCCCATGGCGCACATGGTCAAGCGCGAGACGGTCGACGCGGCGCGCGCCGACTACGGCGACGACCTGGCTGTCGTCTGCTACGTCAACTCCACGGTCGAGATCAAGAGCTGGAGCGACGTGTGCGTCACCAGCTCCAACGCCGTCAAGATCGTGTCCGAGCTGCCGCAGCAGCATATCCTGTTCATTCCCGACCAAAACCTGGGACGCTTCGTAGCCGAGCAGGTGCCGCAAAAGCACGTCATCCTCAACAACGGCTACTGCCCACGCCATCACATCATCACCGTCGAGCAGATCGTCGACGCGACGGAGGCCCACCCCGACGCGCTCGTGCTGGCGCACCCCGAGTGCAAGGCCGACGTTCTGGCCGAGGCCGACTACATCGGCTCCACCGCCGGCATCATCAAGTATGCCGAGGAGTCCGACGCGAGCGAGTTCATTATCGTGACGGTCCGCGGCGTGCTCTACGAGCTCGAGCGCCGCTGCCAGGGCACCGGCAAGAAGTTCTACTTCCCCGCGGTGCAGCCCACCTGCGTCAACATGGATCTCATCACGCTCGAAAAGCTCGTGCGCTGCCTGGAGACGGGCGAGGGTGAGGTGCAGATCGGTGTGTCGGACGAGGCTGCCGACCAGGCCAAACTTACGCTCGACCGTATGCTCGAGTACGCAGCGCGCTAGAACAATGTGGCATGAGGGATGGTCCCTTATGCCACATTCAAGGGAGAGGATTCCTGTGGAAACCAAGCAATACCCCGATATGGAGTGCGACGTCGTCATTGCCGGCTGCGGCGTGGCGGGCCTGTACGCGGCGCTCAACCTGCCGACGAGCACGCGCGTGATCATGCTCTCCAAGGGCGCGGTCGACGAGTGCGACTCGATGCTCGCGCAGGGCGGCATCTGCGTGCTGCCCGAGGGCACGGACTACGATGCCTTCTTTGAGGACACCATGCACGCCGGCCATTACGAGAACCGCCGCGAGAGCGTCGACATCATGATCCGCTCGAGCCGCTCGGTCATCAACGACCTGCTGGCGATGGGCGTGGATTTTGAGCGCAAGGCCGACGGCAGCCTCGACTTTACCCGCGAGGGCGCGCACAGCCGCCCGCGCATTGCCTTCCATGCCGACATTACGGGCAAGGAGATCACGACCAAGCTGCTCCAGGCCGTTCGCAAGCTGGATAACGTGCAGATTTTGGAGCACGTGGCCATGACCGACATCCTGACGGGCGAGCGTGACGGCGCCACGGTGTGTATCGGCGTCGTCGCCGTTTCCGTGGACGAGGACAACTCGGTTCGTCCCGCCGACGAACTGGCAAGTGCCGCCGAGGGCGTGCATGCCGGCGAGCCGTTTAAGATCCATGCCCGCCATACGCTGTGGGCGACGGGCGGCATCGGTGGCGTATACGACCACTCGACCAACTACCCGCAGCTCACGGGTGACGCTTGCTACATCGCTCAGGAGCATGGCATTAAGATGGAGCACCTGGACTACGTGCAGATCCATCCCACGGGCCTGTTCTCGCCGCAGCCGGGCCGCACCTTCCTGATCAGCGAGAGCTGCCGCGGCGAGGGCGCGATTTTGCTCAACGCCGCCGGCGAGCGCTTTACCGACGAGCTCCAGCCGCGCGATGTGGTCGCCGCCGCTATTCGCGAGCAGATGAAGCAGGACGGCACCGAGCACGAGTGGCTGAGCTTTGCCCCCGTCGAGCGCGACGTGGTGACCGGGCATTTTGCCAACATTCGCGCGCGCTGCCTTGAGGACGGTCGCGACATCCTGGACGAGCCCATTCCCGTTACGCCCACGCAGCACTACTTTATGGGCGGCGTGTGGGTAGACAAGGACGGCCGCACCTCGATGCCCGAGCTCTACGCCGCGGGCGAGACGGCTTGCAACGGCGTGCACGGCAAGAACCGCCTTGCATCAAACAGCCTGCTCGAGGCGTTGGTCTGGGGTCGTCGCGCCGCGTGGTACATGCGCACCGGCGAGTCGCTGGCCGTGGAGCAGGCGGGCGATCCCGCGCTCGATGGCCGTCATCGCGCCCTGAGCGTCGACACCCTGGCAATCGATGAATTGGCCCGTGCCGCCGGCACGCAGGCCGTGGAGGAGTAGACCATGAATCCCATTACCATGAAGCTCGTCGTCGATGATCTGATTCTGCAGGCTCTGCGCGAGGACATTACCTTTGAGGACGTGAGCACGGCGAGCGTGTGCCCCACGGCGCGTCCCGCCACGGTGGAGCTTATCGCCAAGGCCGATGGCATCATCGCGGGCCTGGATGTGTTCGCCCGCACCTTTGAGCTGCTGGATTCGCAGAGCTCGGTGCTGCTCGACGTTGCCGATGGCGACGAGGTGCACGCCGGCGACCATGTGGGTCAGGTGCGCGGCGATGCGCGCGTGCTGCTTTCGGGTGAGCGCGTGGCGCTCAACTACCTGCAGCGCATGAGCGGCATCGCTACCTACACGCACAGCATGGCCGCGGCGCTCGAGGGCACCAAGACCGTGCTCGTCGACACGCGCAAGACCACGCCGGGTATGCGTGTGTTTGAAAAGGCGGCGGTTGAGATTGGCGGCGGTAGCAACCACCGCTACAACCTGTCGACGGCCGTCATGCTCAAGGACAACCACATCGATGCCGCCGGTGGCGTGGCGCGCGCGATCGAGATGGCGCGCGCCCATGCGTCGTTTACCACGACGGTCGAGATCGAGTGCGAGAACCTGGACATGGTGCGCGAGGCCGTGGAGGCCGGTGCCGATATCATCATGTTCGACAACATGACCCATGACGACATGGCCGCCGCCATAGAGCTTATCGCCGGTCGTGCCAAGACCGAGTGCTCGGGCAACGTGGACGCCGGCAATATCCGCGCGCTCGCCGACCTGGGCGTTGACTTTATTAGCTCGGGGGCGCTGACGCACTCTGCGCCGATTCTCGACCTCTCGCTCAAGCACCTGCGTCTGCTGGACGGTAAATAATGGACGCCCGCGAGCGTCGCCGTGCCATCATGGCCGTGCTCGAGGGAGCCAAGGGACCCGTATCGGGCAGCGCGCTTGCCCACGAGGTGGGTGTGAGCCGCCAGGTCGTGGTGCAGGACATCGCCCTGCTGCGCGCCGATGGGCACGATATCGTGGCGACCAACCGCGGCTACGTGCTGCAGGAAGCCGCGAGTAGCCCCGCCGTGCCCACGCGTCTTGTTAAGGTGCGCCACAGCGTGGAGCAGGCGGGCGACGAGCTTACGAGTATCGTCGACGCGGGTGGCTCCGTGCTCAACGTGATCGTCAATCACCGCGTGTACGGTAAGATCACGGCCGACCTGGACATCCGCAATCGTCGTGATGTTGAGCGCTACCTGCACGATATCGAGAGCGGCAAGAGTTTCCCGCTACTAACGGTGACGAGCGGCTATCACTTCCATCGCATCGCGGCGGAGGACGAGCAAACCCTCGACGAGATCGAGGCCATACTCAAGGAGAAAGGCTACCTAGCCGATTTAATGCCCTACGAGGATGATTTGTCCTAGCCCGACACCGTCCCTAATTGGCTGCCCACACATGCAAAAAGGAGGCCTCCGCGGCGATGCAGAGGCCTCCTTTTTTGTGCACGGTGTACTTTTGAGTGTGCAAGTGGGGGAGTTGTTACTCCTCGACGATCTCGGTGATCGCGCCAGCGGGGCAAGCGTCCTGGCAAGCGCCACAGGCGACGCAGGAGTCCTCGTCAGCGACGGTAGCGACGTCCTGGAGCTCCAGAACGCCAGCGGGGCAGGAGTCGACGCAAACGCCACAAGCGATGCACTCGTCGGCATCAATTACGGGATGAGCCATGGTAGTTTCCTCTCTGTTGACCGACGCTACAGACGATGCGCGCCGGTTTGATTCGGGCAAAAACATACCACGGGAGCGACCGTTTGCAATACCCTCTGGCCGGCATCTTCATACCGTTCGCCGAGTATGCCAAGGTTTACTAAAAAACGCGCAGGTGGGGCCGTTGAGCTGCGCAAATGTTAGCTAAAGGTGACTTGAAATATAGGGCGATTGAGCGTGCTTGCGGAAACCGCATCCCATTATTTTGTCGAAAAACGGGTTGCAGTTTCCGGTTAGGCCCGCTAGCGGAAAATGCGAGCCGGTATCAGCTCTCAAAACGGGATACGGTTTCCGGTTGAGTCTTCAGACGGAAACTGCGACCCGGAATCCACGCTCAAACCGGGACGAGCTTTCCACAAGGCAGCCCCAGGCGCCCCCGGACCCAAACCTCAGTCATCTCTACATAGATCTCGATAGATTTGCCTAGAACTCAAACAGTGCGTCTACCTGCGCATTTGCGAACCTAAACTCTCAGCAATAAGAAATCTTATATGAATTGACTTAGATTTTGTATATTCCGGCCCATAAGGGGATACACTACATCCTGAAAGACAAGCCGAAACACCGTTCGGCAGACCGCCGAGTCGGTGCAAACGCACAAGAGAGAGGGAATTTCTAATGGGCAAGATTCTTGGTATCGACCTTGGTACTACTAACTCCGCTATGGCCGTTCTCGAGGGCGGTTCTCCGACCATTATCGTGAACGCCGAGGGCGACCGCACCACCCCGTCCGTCGTGGGCTTCCGTGCCGACGGCGACCGCGTCGTGGGTAAGGCCGCTAAGAACCAGGCTGTCACCAACCCCAAGAACACCGTGTTCTCCATCAAGCGCTTCATGGGCCGCAAGTACTCCGAGTGCACCTCTGAGATCAAGACCGTGCCGTACGAGGTCAAGGAGGGCCAGGGTGGCCGTGCCGTCGTCGACATCGAGGGCAAGGATTACACCGCCGAGCAGGTGAGCGCCATGACGCTCGCTAAGATGAAGGCCGACGCCGAGAAGTATCTGGGCGAGACCGTCACCGACGCCGTCATCACCGTCCCGGCTTACTTCAACGACGCCCAGCGTCAGGCCACCAAGGACGCCGGTAAGATCGCCGGCCTCAACGTCAAGCGTATCGTCAACGAGCCGACCGCTGCTGCTTTGGCCTATGGCCTGGACAAGCAGGGCACCGACCAGCGCATCCTGGTCTTCGACCTGGGCGGCGGTACCTTCGACGTCTCCATCCTCGACCTCGCCGACGGCGTGTTTGAGGTTCTGTCCACCTCGGGCGACAACCACCTGGGCGGCGACGACTGGGATCAGCGCGTCATCGACTGGATGGCCGATAAGTTCCAGCAGGAGAACGGTGTCGACCTGCGTCAGGACCCCATGGCCCTGCAGCGTCTGAAGGAGGCTGCCGAGAACGCCAAGAAGGAGCTCTCCGCCGCCCAGCAGACCACCATCAACCTGCCGTTCATTACCATGAACCAGTCTGGCCCGCTGCACCTCAACTACACGCTGACCCGCGCCGAGTTCGAGAAGATCACCCGCGACCTGCTCGAGCGCTGCAAGCAGCCTGTCACCAACGCCCTGCGCGACGCCAAGCTTAAGCTTTCCGATCTGACCGAGGTCATCCTCGTCGGCGGCTCCACCCGTATGCCCGCCGTCCAGGAGCTCGTCAAGACCATGACCGGCAAGCAGCCCAACATGTCCGTGAACCCCGACGAGGTCGTTGCCGACGGCGCTGCCGTCCAGGGCGGCGTGCTCACCGGCGACGTCGAGGGCATCCTGCTGCTCGACGTTACCCCGCTGTCGCTGGGCGTCGAGACCATGGGCGGCATCATGACCAAGATGATTGACCGCAACACCACGATCCCGACCTCCAAGACCGAGGTCTACTCCACCGCTGCCGACAACCAGACCAGCGTCGAGATCAACGTGCTCCAGGGCGAGCGCGAGCTTGCCCGCGACAACAAGTCGCTCGGTAAGTTCCAGCTGACCGGCATCCCGGCTGCCCGCCGCGGCGTGCCGCAGATCGAGGTCACCTTCGACATCGACGCCAACGGCATCGTCAAGGTCTCCGCTAAGGACAAGGGCACCGGCAAGGAGCAGCAGATCACCATCTCCGGCTCCACCGCGCTTTCCGACGACGAAGTCGATCGCATGGTCAAGGACGCCGAGGCTCATGCCGAGGAGGACAAGAAGCAGAAGGAAGAGGTCGAGGTTCGCAACCAGACCGACAGCCTGTGCTACTCCACCGAGCAGACCCTCAATGAGCTCGGTGACAAGGTTTCCGCCGACGTGAAGTCCAAGGCCGAGGCCGCTATCGCCGACGCCAAGAAGGCGCTCGAGGGCTCTGACGTCGAGGCCATCAAGGCCGCTGGCGAGTCCCTGCAGTCCGTGGCCTACGAGCTGGCTCAGGTTGTCTACGCCGACGCTCAGCAGCAGACCGACGGTGCCGCCGGCGCCCAGCCTGCCGACGATGACGTCGTCGACGCCGACTACGAGGTTGTGGACGACGAGGACAAGTAATCATGTCCGCCCGTAAAGCTCGCACGGAGGCGGCTGCCGCTGGCGCCGCCCCCGTTGACTCTGAGGAGAAGGACGTGAAGATTCCCGTAGAGGCCGTCGACGATACCGAGGCCAACGAGGCCGCGGCCGCTGAGGCTGTCGAGAACCAGGTAGAGGATTCCAACAAGGAGGCGACGATGACCGAGGACGAGATGGTGGAAGCTGCTATCCGCGCCGGTGAGGAAGCCGCCGACAACGACTTTAAGCTCAAGTTCGAGCAGGCTCAGAAAGAGCTTGCCGACGTGCGCAACGAGCTCGATGCTGCGGCAGAGGCCCAGAAGGCCGCCGAGGACAAGGCAAAGGACGCCACCGAGCGCACCGCCCGTCTGCAGGCCGACTGGGAGAACTTCCGTCGCCGCACCGCCAATGAGCGTATCGCCGAGCGCGAGCGCGCGACCGAGAAGCTCGTCACCGCGCTGCTGCCGGTGGTCGACGATATCGAGCGTGCGATCGACCATGCCCGCAGCCAGGAGCTTGCCGACGACTTTAAGCAGTTCGTCGACGGCGTCGACGCGGTGCATGCCAAGCTGCTCGATGTGTTTGCGCACGAGGGCGTTGAGCCCATCGACCCCAAGGGCGAGGCGTTCGATCCGCTCGAGCACCAGGCCGTGGGCCGCGTCGAGGACGCATCGCAGTACGACGAGACCGTCAACGACGTGTACCAGAAGGGCTACCGCATGGCGGACCGCATTCTGCGTTCCGCGATGGTGACGGTGACCTACGGTGGCGAGAAGCGCCCCGCACCGGAGCCCGAAGCGGCGCCCGAGGATGCTGCGGCCGATACGGCCGAGAGCACCGAGGAGTAATTGAGAAGGGCCCCGGGGCAACACCCGGGGCCCTTTCTGGCCTAGTGCCATATGAAAGCATGAGCCGCCGCCCGCTGGGCGGCGGATGAAACAGGAGAGGAGCTACGATGGCTGCAGGCAAAACCTTCTATGACATCCTGGGCGTATCCAAGAGCGCCTCCGACAAAGAGATCAAGAGCGCGTTTCGCAAGCTCGCGCAAAAATATCACCCCGATGCCGGCGGCGACGAGGCCAAGTTCAAGGAGATCAGCGAGGCCTACGAGACGCTTTCGGACGAGAAGAAGCGCAAAGAGTACGACCAGATGCTCATGTTTGGCGGCATGCCGGGCGCGGGCGGCGCGTATGGCGGCGGCTACGGTGCCGGCGCGGGTGCCAGCGGCTGGGGCGACATCTTCGACAGCATCTTTAGCGGCAACGGCGCCTGGGGCAGCGATTGGGGCTCGGGCTTTGCCGGGGCTGCGGGCGCTGCCGGTGCCGGCGCGGGTCGCAGCCGTGCTCGCAAGGGCGGCGACCTGTCGCTGACCGTCGATGTGACGGCCGAGGACGCGTTTCGCGGCGTGACGCACAAGGTCACCTATCGCATTCCCTCGACAGGCGAGCAGCAGACCATTACGGTCTCGGTCCCCGCGGGCGCGGTCGACGGCGGCAAGCTACGCTACAAGCGTCGCGGCGAGTATGGCGTTGCGGGTGGCGAGCGCGGCGACCTGGTCGTGACCACGCATGTGGAGGAGCACCCGCTGTTTAAGCGCAAGGGCGCCGACGTGACCATGGAGGTACCGGTCTCGGTCTACGAGGCGGCGCTCGGCTGCACGGTGGATGTGCCCACACCTGGCGGTGCGACGGTTCGTCTGAAGGTGCCCGCGGGTACCCAGACAGGCAAGAAGTTCCGCTTTAAGGAGATGGGCGCGCCCGACGTTAAGCACCGTGGCCGCACAGGCGCGCTGCTCGTCGAGATCAAGGTGCAGGTCCCCACAAATCTATCCGATGACGAGCGTGATGCCATGACCAAGCTGCGCGAGGCCGACGCACGCGACTATCGCGAGAAGGTCAATCGTTACAAGGCGACGTACTAGGGTGGTCGTGGCGCACGCCCGCGCCCGCGGGCTTATGATGGACGATAACGAGACGGAAAGGGGTCAGGTAGCATGGCCGAGGACAATAGGAACAAACCGCTGTACATGATCAGCGTGGCGGCCGAGCTGACCGGCATGCATCCGCAGACTCTGCGCGTCTACGAGTCCAAGGGCCTGGTGAACCCCCAGCGCTCGGGCGGCAACACGCGTCTGTATTCGCGTGCCGATATCGAGCGCCTGGAGCTCATCAACCAGCTGACCGACGAGGGCATCAACCTTGCCGGTGTGGTGCGCATCCTCGATATGAAGGAGCGTGCCGAGGAGCGTGAGCACGAGAACGAAAAGCTCCGCGCTCGCGTGCGCCAGCTCGAGGACGAGCTGCACGAGTACAAGATGCAGAAGAAGATCACTGCCCTGGCCCCGCGCGATGGCTCGGTTAACCCCGAACAGGTCATGCGCAAGCTATTGGGCGCCGGCGGGGATTTGTAGTTACGCGGGTTTACCAACCCGCGTAACCAGTTGACGCTGCAAGCCCGCCAGAGCGGCAATCTGCCTTTCAACTTCGGCGGCATGACCAGAAGGTCAATGCCGCCTCGTTTCAAGGCACCTTGCTCGCTCTGGCGGGCTTTCGCTGTCCGCGCCAAAACATCGGCGTTGCCGGAGTAGGGTAGTTTGGCACTTGGGGACGTTCCTTTTGTGCCGGCACTTTGGGACATTCCTTGTCAAGAGAGTGGTGCAAGGGGTTCGTTCTTTACTTTACCGAGATAAAGTGAACGTGCAGATTCGTAACCCACTCGCAACCGTTCTATGGCACGATATTGAACGAATGTATGCTATGCGCCCAAATCTTTTGGGCAGAGTGGGAGACAGTATGGTCAAGCTGTACGAGGACGGCGTCTACCTGCGCGGCGGCAGCGAGGTTGTGCCTGCGGCCGAGGCTGCCGAGCGCGGTATTACGCAGACGCCCGAGGACGCCAAGCGCGGCACCATCGCGTATTCGATCCTCCAGGCACACAATACGTCCGGAGATCCCGAGGCGCTCAAGATTCGCTTCGATGCCATGGCGAGCCACGACATCACCTTTGTCGGCATCATCCAGACGGCACGCGCCTCGGGCATGGAGCGGTTCCCGCTGCCTTACGTGCTCACCAACTGCCATAACTCGCTGTGCGCCGTGGGCGGCACCATCAACGAGGACGACCACGTCTTTGGCCTCTCGGCTGCCAAGAAGTACGGCGGCATTTTCGTCCCGCCGCACATCGCCGTCATTCACTCCTTTATGCGTGAGAACTTCGCGGGATGCGGAAAGATGATCCTGGGCTCCGATTCGCACACCCGCTACGGCGCCCTGGGTACCATGGCCGTGGGCGAGGGCGGCGGCGAGCTGGCCAAGCAGCTGCTGCGCGACACCTACGACGTTGCCTATCCCGGCGTCGTCGCCATCTACCTCACGGGCGCCCCGCGCCCCGGCGTCGGCCCGCACGATGTGGCGCTCGCCATCATCCGCGCCGTCTTTGCCAAGGGCTACGTCAAGAACAAGGTAATGGAGTTCGTGGGCCCCGGCATCGCGAGCATGACGACCGACTACCGCAACGGCGTCGACGTCATGACCACCGAGACCACCTGCCTGTCGAGCATCTGGGCCACCGATGAGGACACGCGCGCGTTTTTGGCCATGCACGGCCGCGGCGACGACTACCGCGAGCTCAAGCCCGCCGATGTTGCCTACTATGACGGCTGCGTCGAGGTCGACCTGTCGAGCATCAAGCCCATGATCGCGCTGCCGTTCCATCCTTCTAACGGCTTTGAGATTGACGAGCTCAACGAGAACCTCGAGGACATCCTGCATGAGGTCGAGCTCGAGGCCGCCAAGATCGGCGAGGGTAAGACGCACTTTAGCCTGCTCGACAAGATCGTCGACGGCAAGCTACACGTGCAGCAGGGCGTCATCGCCGGCTGCTCGGGCGGCAACTACGACTCCGTGGTCCAGACTGCCCGCGTGCTTAAGGGCGCCAACACCGGCTGCGGCGAGTTTTCGCTGTCGGTCTATCCCACGAGCCAGCCCGTGGCGCTCGAGCTTACACGCCGCGGCTACATCTACGACCTCATGGAGGCCGGCGCGATCGTGCGCACGGCATTCTGCGGCCCGTGCTTTGGTGCCGGCGACACGCCTGCCAACAACGGCCTTTCGATCCGCCACACCACGCGCAACTTCCCCAATCGCGAGGGTTCCAAGCCGGGCAACGGCCAGCTGAGCGCCGTGGCCCTGATGGACGCCCGCTCCATTGCGGCGACGGCAGCCAACGGCGGCATCCTGACGCCGGCGACCGACCTGCCCGAGGAGACCTGGGACGAGGCCTGCGAGTACACCTTCGACGACGCGCCGTACAAAAAGCGCGTGTACTGGGGCTTTGGCAAGGCTGAGCCGGCCGACGAGCTGGTCGAGGGCCCCAACATCAAGCCGTGGCCCGCGATGGAGCCTCTCGGCGACGACATCCTGCTCAAGGTGTGCTCCAAGATCATGGATCCGGTCACTACGACCGACGAGCTCATTCCCTCGGGCGAGACGAGCTCCTTCCGCTCCAACCCGCTGGGCCTGGCCGAGTTTACGCTCAGCCGCCGCGACCCTGCCTACGTGGGTCGCTCCAAGGAGGTCGACGCCGTGGAGAAGCGCCGCGTTGCCGGTGAGGCCGCGGGCGACTTGGCCGCGCTCGATGCCGAGCTTGCCGGTGTGTTTGAGGCACTGGCCGGCGCCGGTGTCGCGGCCGATGCCAAGGCGACCGAGTACGGCTCCATGCTCTACGCTAAGAAGCCCGGCGACGGTTCTGCCCGCGAGCAGGCCGCGAGCTGCCAGCGCGTGATTGGCGGCCTGGCCAACATCGTCCACGAATACGCCACCAAGCGTTATCGTTCCAACGTGATGAACTGGGGCATGGTGCCCTTCCAGATGGAGGCCGAGCCCAACTTTGAGGTGGGTGACTACGTCTTTGTGCCGGGTATTCGCGCCGCGCTCGATGGTGACCTGAAGGACATCGCCGCCTACGTGGTGCGCGCCGACGGTACGGTCGAGCAGATTGAGCTCTACATCGCCGATATGACGGCCGAGGAGCGTGCCATCGTCAAGGCCGGCTGCCTGATCAACTACAACAAGTTCAAGGCCGCTGCCGAGTAACTCTGCTGTACGCCCCGGCCACACCTTTCCCTCGTGCTCACGCGCTTCGCGAGGGTCGCCCGAGGGAAAGGTGTGGCCGGGGCTACCGCGACGTTCTCGTTGGGTCTTGAGGGGCGCTAATAATTGACCGGGACCATCACAAAGTTGCCTGCCCGGCGGGTCCTTATTTCGATGGGGTCCAGGTTATTTCATCGTCAAATAGCCAAGTGCGTGCCGAGCCACTGTTGCGCGCTGTCTGCGGATCGGGCTCGCAGGTTTGTTCGTAGGCATCCTCGGTACACCGATCCATAAAATCGACGACTGCCGTCTGGTCGCCCTCCATGACGTAGATTACGTCGCCATCCGAGATATAGACCCCCGGTCCTTCATTGTCCACGCAGCCGGGGTCGTATGAGACGTTGCACAATTTGCTCCCGTTTGCCGCATCGAGCTCAAGGGTCGAATAATATCCGCCAACCATTTGGCCATTCTTGGCTCGATATATTGCGGCGCCGTACCACCGCTTAAACGTCTTGCCTTTGAGTAAGGCTCTGTTAGACCAGGATTGACATACATGTGTCCCCACGGTGCCATATCTTT
>CALDBJ010000099.1 GCA_937937835.1 uncultured Collinsella sp. | reverse complement strand
ACGCCGGGCCGACTCGCTTCGGATGGGGCTCTACACCAACTTTCTCGACACTACCGTGGATTTTGTCCTAAAACGGTGTGCGGCCCCTCGTTTGGTACACTTAAACGTACTGGACAAGTGGAGAGATGGGGGAGAACGTGCTCAAGTTCGGTACCTACGTCCGTGTTGGAAACGCGGCCGAAGCCTATGAGCTCTTGCAGAAGAACCGCAACAACAAGATTGTGGGCGGCGGCATCTGGATGCGCCTGGGTTCGCGTCGCGTGGCGACGGCGATTGACCTTTCGGCCTGCGGACTCGATCAGATCGAGGAGACCGAGACCGAGTTTCGCATCGGCGCCATGTGCACCCTGCGCCAGCTCGAGCGCCATGCCGAGCTCAACGCGCTTGTCAACAATGTCTTTGAGTTCGCCGTCCACGATATCGTGGGCGTGCAGCTGCGCAATACCGCCACGGTGGGCGGCAGCATTTACGGCCGCTTTGGCTTCTCGGACGTGCTCACTGCCTTCCTCGCGCTCGATTCCTATGTTGAGCTGACGGGCGCCGGCCGCGTGCCGCTCGCCGAGTTCGTGGACATGGGTTACGTGCGCGATGTGATCGAGCATGTCGTGGTCGTTAAGCACGACTATCGCGCGAGCTATGAGGCCGTGCGCAAGGCCGCGACCGACTTCCCCTCCTTAAACGTTACCGCCGCCTGGTGGGACAACAGCTGGCATGTCACTGTGGGTGCCCGCCCGCTGCGTGCGACCCTGCTGCAGGGCGAGGCATGCGGTCTGTTGAGCGAGCAGCCTTCCGAGGACGAGCTGCGCGCCCTGGCCGCGTCTGTACGCGCGCTGAGCTATGGCACCAACCTGTGGGGCTCGGCTGGCTACCGCCGCCGCATCTCGGCACCGCTGGCGATTCAGGCTGTGCGTCGCGCCGCCGGCATCGAGCTTTCGGCCGCGCTTGCCCGCGAGCTCGAGGGCGTGCAGATTCCTAAGTTTGCCACGGACGAGTATTCCTGCCGCCGCGTGCCCGGCGTCGATTCTAGCGAGGTGCGCTAATGGCTGCCAAACTCATCGATCTTTCCTTTACGCTCAACGGCCGCAAGGTCAAGGTTCAGATTGCCCCCGATACCATGCTCTTTGCGCTGTTGCGCGAGCAGGGTTGTGCGTCGGTGCGCTGTGCCTGCGAGACCACCAACTGCGGTCTGTGCACGGTGTGGCTCGACGGCGACCCGGTGCTGAGCTGCTCGGTTCCCGCCGCCCGTGTTGAGGGCCATACCATCACCACGCTCGAGGGCCTCAAGGCCGAGTCCGAGGCGCTCGCCCGCGCGATGGCTGCCGAAGGCGCCGAGCAGTGCGGTTTTTGCGCCCCCGGCCTCATCATGAACGTGCTGGCGCTTGCCCGCGCCGCCAAGGAGGACCCGAGCCTCGTCGCCACGCGCGAGGAACTCTCGCGCCAGCTCGCCGGCAACCTCTGCCGCTGCAGCGGTTACGAGAGCCAGCTGCGCGCCATCGTGCGCTTCCTCAACGAGTCTGGCGTGCAGGTTGGCTTTGAGATGCCCGAGCTGCCCGTCAACGACACCAGCTGCGACGGCGTCTCCTACAAGCAGATTACCCACAAGCAGCCCAAGAAGGACTCGAAGGCGCTGCTCGAGGGGCGTCCCGTCTATACGGGCGACCTGGTGCCCGCCGGCGCCCTGATCGTCAAGCTCAAGCGCAGCCCGTATGCCCGCGCCAAGATCCGCTCAATCGATACGTCGCGCGCCCTGAAGGTGCCCGGCGTCGTGGGCGTCTACACCTACGAGGACGTGCCCCAGCGCCGCTTTACCATCGCTGGCCAGAGCTATCCGCAGCCGAGTCCCTACGACCGCCTGATTCTCGAGAACCTCGTCCGTTACCAAAACGAAGAGGTGGCGATCGTCGCCGCCGAGACCGAGGAGGCTGCCGACAAGGCGCTCAAGCTCATCAAGGTCGACTATGAGGTGCTCGAGCCGCTGCTCGACTTTACCCAGGCGCTCGATAACGACATCGTGGTCCACCCCGAGGGCGACGTGACCTTTATGTTCCCGCAGGGCGGCGACGTTGCTCGCAACCTGGTGTGCAGCGGTACCAGCGATTATGGCGATCTGGACGAGGCCTTCGCCCAGAGCGACATCGTCTTCACCCGCACTTACACCAGCCAGGCCACGCAGACCGCGCCCATGGAGACCTTCCGTGCCTTCGCGACGACCGATGCGTTCGGCCGCATCTCGGTGACCACCTCTACGCAGGTGCCCTTCCACGTGCGCCGCATGGTCGCGCAGTCGCTCGACATTCCGCAGTCGCAGGTGCAGGTCATTAAGCCGCGCATCGGCGGCGGCTTTGGCTCCAAGCAGACGGGCTGCTGCGAGATTTTCGTGGCGTTCGTGACCCAGCAGACCGGCCGTCCGAGCTATTGCTGCTACACCCGTGAGGAGACCATCACCGCGGGCAACTCGCGCCACCAGATGCAGATGACCGTTAAGTTGGGCGCCATGAACGACGGCACCATCACGGCCATCGACCTGCACACACTGTCCAACGCCGGCGCGTACGGCGAGCACGCCACCACGACGATCGGCCTGTCGGGCCACAAGAGCATGCCCATCTACAACCATGTGAAGGCGAGCCGCTTTAGCTGGGACGCCGTCTACACCAATACCAACCGCGGCGGCGCGTATCGTGGCTACGGTGCCACCCAGGGCCAGTTTGCCGTTGAGAGTGCCGTCAACGAGCTCGCCGACATGCTGCACATGGACCCGGCCGACCTGCGCCTTAAGAACATCGTGCGCGAGGGCGAGATCATGCCGCAGTACTACAACGAGAAGCTCAACGCCTGCGCGCTCGACCGCTGCCTGCTGCGCGCGATGGACATGATCGGTTGGCGCGACAAGCCGCTGGCCGTGGACTTGGGCGACCGCGTGCGCGCCCTGGGCTGCGCGCTCACCATGCAGGGTTCGGGTATCTCCAACGTGGACATTGCCGGCATCGACATGCGCCTGGAAGAGGACGGCTTCATTACCATCGGCACCGGCGCTACCGATAACGGCATGGGCGTCGACACCATCCTGGCGCAGATTGCCGCCGAGGAGCTGGGCGTGGAGAGCTCGCTGATTGTGGTGCGCGGCGTGGACACCGACGTGTCCCCGTTCGATGCCGGCTCGTACGCGAGCTCGGGCACGTACGTGACGGGTCTGGCAGCCAAGAACGCCGCGACCGAGCTGCGCGAGAAGATCTGCGCCAAGGCCTCCCAGATGTGGGACGTGGACGCCGCCGATGTGGTCTTCGACGGCCAGTACGTGCGCCTGTCCGACGAGCGTGCCGCGCGCGAGCAGAACCGCTACCTCACGCTGCGCGACTTTGCCAACCTGTGCGTCAAGAACATCGCGGGCGGCGACGCGCTCACCTCGCACGCCTCTGCCTGCCTGCCCGTTTCGCCTCCGCCGTTTATGGCCGGCATTGCCGAGGTCGAGGTCGACAAAGCCACCGGCAAGGTGACCGTGGTGGACTATGCGGCGGCTGTGGACTGCGGCACCGTGATCAACGAGGCGCTCGCGCGCGTCCAGGCCGAGGGCGGCATTGCACAGGGTATCGGTCACGCGCTCTACGAGATCGTCGAGCACGACGACCGCGGTCGCCTGCGCACCGGCAACTTTATGAGCTACAAGCTGCCCACGCGCCTGGATATCGGCAGCATTCGCGTGGCCTTTGAGCCGAGCTACGAGCCGACGGGCCCGTTTGGCGCCAAGTCGATCGGCGAGGTCGTCATCAACACGCCGCTCGCCGCTGTTGCCTCGGCCGTAGCGCACGCCACCGGCCACCAGGTCCGCTCGTTGCCGATCACGCCCGAGAAGGCCCTGCTGGGGGAGTAGCGGGTCAGCGAACAAGTCGTAATGGGCGGGGCGGGGCAACTCGTCCCGCCTTTTGCACTCGTGGTGAGGTCGTGAGCTTGTAAAAGGTGTACGTGCGCTTGCCGTTCGTATCTGCTATCATTCCTAGTCTGTGCGCTCATGCGGGCGTGGCGGAATTGGTAGACGCGCCAGATTTAGGTTCTGGTGGGATTCCCGTGAAGGTTCGAGTCCTTTCGCCCGCACCATCGCACCTGCGTCGGCTCCCGCCGTCGCAACTCTTTGTTGCATAAAGGTACCAGCACCTCAGATAAGCTGGGCAGTATGAGGAGGAACGTGTTGAACATCACCGCTTCTGACGTCAAGGACGCCAAGCTCACCGCTACGGTCACCATCCCGGCCGCCGACGTCGACGCCGCGATCAAGAAGGCCTACAAGGATACCGCCAAGAAGTACCGCTTCCCGGGCTTCCGCGCCGGTAAGGCTCCCCGTCCGGTCATCGACTCCGCTCTTGGCGCCGAGGCTACCCTCGCTCAGGCCACCAACGACCTGATCGCCGCCAACGAGCCCGCCGTCCTCAACGAGCTGGACATCGTCCCCACAAAGAGCGGTGACTACAAGGAGCTCGACCTCGCCAAGGATCACGAGGACTACACCTACACCGTCGAGTTCTCCCTGCGTCCTGCTGCCGAGCTCTCCTCCTTCGACGCCGTCGAGATCGAGATGCCCCCTGCGGAGGTCACCGAGTCCGAGATCAACAACCAGGTCGAGATGCTCCTCAACTACCGTGCCACCTTCGAGGACGTCGAGGGTCGCGCCGTCGAGGCTGACGACTATGTGACCGTCGACCTCAAGGCCGTCGAGAACGCCGACAACTTTGCCGCCGAGGGCCGCATGCTCATCGCCGGTAGCGACAGCAACCCCAAGGAGTTCAACGAGGCCCTGATCGGCGCTAACGTTGACGACGTCAAGACCGTCACCTGGACCGACGAGGTCGAGGAGGGCGAGGAGGCCGAGACCCACACCGTCGAGGTCACCGTCAAGGGCATCAAGGTCCGCAACACCCCCGAGCTCACCGACGAGCTCGTCAAGTCCGACTTTGGCTTTGACAGCATCGACGCCATGCGCGACGCTATCAAGATCGAGATCGAGCAGGACAAGGCTTCCCGCCTCCCGGCCGAGAAGGAGAACCGTTGCGTCTCCGCTCTCGCCGAGCGCCTGCAGCTCGACGAGATGGATGCCGACTACGAGCAGTCCGTCTTTGAGGAGCTTGGCCAGAACTTCCTGTCCAACCTCGCTGCCCGCGGCATGACGCTGGACACCTGGCTGCCCGCTTCCGGCCTGACCATGGAGCAGTTCATCGGCGACCTGCACAAGCAGGCCAACGACGTTGCCCGTGAGTCCCTGGCTCTGGACGCCCTCGCCCGTGAGCTCAAGATCGAGGTCACCGAGGACGACATCAACGCCGAGTTCGAGAAGGCCGGCGTCAAGGACGTCGAGGCTTCCAAGGCCGAGTTCATCGCCGATGGCCGCATGCCTGCCGTCCGCGAGTCCATCCGTCGCTCTAAGGCCGTCGACCACCTGGTCGAGAACGCCAAGGTGACCGAGGTCGACGAGACCGCCAAGGACGCCGAGTAATTCTCGCCACCTTGCCCGCGAGCGCATGCGTGCGCCCGCGATGGGGTAAAGTTATACACCGGTTATCCGGTTGCTTCTTACGGTGCCAGCCAATGCATAGCATGCGGGCACCGTACGTTTATTTAGAACCAATTTGGTCCGCAAGAGAGAAATGGAGATGCGTATGATCGCCAAGTTCGATTCCGCCCTCGTGCCATACGTTATCGAGCAGACGCCGCGCGGCGAGCGCAGCTACGATATCTATTCGCGCCTGCTCAACGACCGCATCATCTTTTTGGGCGAGGAGATTAACTCCGTCAGCGCCAACCTGGTCGTTGCCCAGCTGCTGCATCTTGAGAGCCAGGATGCCGAGAAGGATATCTCGCTCTATATCAATTCGCCCGGTGGCGAGGTCTACTCCGGCCTGGCGATTCTGGACACCATGAACTTCATCAAGCCGCAGGTCTCGACCATTTGCGTCGGTATGGCCGCGTCCATGGCCGCTGTGCTGCTTTCGGCCGGCGCCAAGGGCAAGCGCTTCTGCCTGCCGCACTCCAAGGTCATGATTCACCAGCCCAGCGGCGGTGCCCAGGGTCAGCAGACCGAGATCGAGATCGTTGCCGAGGAGATCAAGAAGACTCGCCGCGAGCTCAACCAGATCCTGTCCGACGCCTCGGGCCAGCCTATCGAGAAGGTCCAGGCCGACACCGAGCGCGACAACTACCTGACCGCTGCCGAGGCCCTCGACTACGGTCTGATCGACCGTATCGTCACCTCGCGCGATCTCGCCGCGAAGGATGCCTAGGATGGCAGGTAACATGCAGGACAACTTTGACGAGAACGGCAACCCCATCCGCTGCTCCTTCTGCGGAAAAGAGCAGGGCCAGGTCCGTCGCCTCGTAAAGGGTCCGACCAACATCTTTATCTGTGACGAGTGCGTCGCCGCCTGTTCCGAGATTCTGGAGGAGTCGCTGGCTTCGGACTTTATGGACGCTGCCCGCAACGGCAAGCTGCCAGGCTTCCTCAACGACCACGGCCATGCTGCATCCCAGCCCGTCGTGGATCCCGAGACCGAGGGCTTTGAGCTCGAGGACGACCGTCAGGTCATCACGCACGTGCCGACGCCGCACGAGATCTATGACGAGCTTTCGGCCTATGTTATGGGCCAGGAGGACGCCAAACGCGCCATGTCGGTTGCCGTGTACAACCACTATCGCCGCGTGATCGAGGGCGGCGCCGCGGTGTCTGCCTTTGACGACGGCTTGGACTCGCAGTTCGACGACGATATGGACGAGGTTGAGCTCGCCAAGTCCAATATCCTGCTGCTCGGTCCCACCGGTACCGGTAAGACCCTGCTCGCCCAGACGCTCGCGCGCATCCTCGAGGTGCCGTTTGCCATCGCCGACGCCACTGCGCTCACCGAGGCCGGTTACGTTGGCGAGGACGTGGAGAACATCCTGCTCAAGCTTATCAATGCTGCCGATGGCGACATTGAGCGCGCTCAGGTTGGCATTATCTACGTGGACGAGATTGACAAGATCGCCCGCAAGGCCGAGAACCTCTCCATTACCCGCGATGTCTCGGGCGAGGGCGTTCAGCAGGCGCTGCTTAAGATTCTTGAGGGCACGGTGGCAAGTGTTCCGCCCACCGGCGGCCGCAAGCATCCCCAGCAGGAGCTGCTGCAGATCGACACGACCAACATCCTGTTCATTTGCGGCGGTGCCTTTGTGGGCCTGGACAAGATCATCGCCGATCGCGTGGGCAACAAGGGCGTGGGCTTTAACTCCGAGATCGCCGGCCCCACCTCGGTCGACGAGAACGACCTGCTGCGTCAGGTGCTCCCGCAGGACCTCAACGCCTTTGGCATGATCCCCGAGTTTGTGGGACGTACGCCCGGCGTCACCCAGACGCAGGCGCTCGACGAGGACGACCTGGTGTCGATCCTGACCGAGCCTAAGAACGCCGTGGTGCGTCAGTACCGCAAGATGTTCCAGCTCGAGGACGTTGAGCTTGAGTTTGAGGACGCCGCCCTGCACGAGATCGCCCGCATGGCGCTTGCCCGCAAGACCGGAGCCCGCGGCCTGCGCTCCATCTGCGAGGACGTGCTGCAGCAGACGATGTTCGACCTCCCCAGCGAGGAGGGCGTCACCAAAGTCATCGTGACCGAAGCCTCCGTAAAGGGCGAAGAACAACCCCAGCGCATCTACGGCTAAACCAGCCAAAAACGTGCTTGCAAATAGCCTCCGACCACCCGCGGTCGGAGGCTATTTTAAATATACGCAATAACCCCAACTACCTGTGTTATTCTGTGTGTTTGTTTAAGCCTCAGCGAAGTCATATCAGACTGAAGTAATCGATAC
This sequence comes from uncultured Collinsella sp., assembly GCA_937937835.1. Classification (GTDB taxonomy): domain Bacteria; phylum Actinomycetota; class Coriobacteriia; order Coriobacteriales; family Coriobacteriaceae; genus Collinsella. The sequence continues at coordinate 17,132 of CALDBJ010000099.1, read as the reverse complement.
CTAAGGGGAGGAATGTAGGCCCGATTTTCGTAGATTCCGCACGAGCCGAAGACCACTTAATGTGGTCTTCGCGCGAGCCAGGACTTGACCGAGCGAAAATCGGGCCTACATTCCTCCCCGATGGGCAAGGGAGAGATATATGGAAGAAATGCCCAAGAACTACGATCCGTCGACCAACGAGCCGGCGATCCTGCAGAAGTGGCTCGACGGCGGCTACTACAAGCGCCGCGAGGGCGTGGGCGACTGCACCGTCACCATTCCGCCTCCCAACGTGACCGGCAAGCTCCACATGGGCCACGCCACCGATGACTCCATCCAGGACGCCATCATCCGTATGGCCCGCATGCGCGGCAAGTCCACGCGCTGGGTGCTCGGCACCGACCACGCCGGTATCGCTACGCAGACCAAGGTCGACAAGAAGCTCAAGAGCGAGGGCATCAGCCGCCTGGAGATCGGTCGAGACAAGTTTGTCGATGCTTGCTGGGATTGGACCCACGAGTACGGCGGCATCATCGTCGAGCAGATCAAGCGCATGGGCTGCTCCGTCGATTTTGATAACGAGCGCTTTACCATGGACGAGGACTACGCGCAGGCCGTGCGCAAGGTCTTCTGCGACTGGTACCACGACGGCCTGATCTACCGCGGCAAGCGCATCGTCAACTGGTGCCCCAACTGCACTACCGCCATCTCGGACGACGAGGCCGAGTATAAGGACGAGAAGGGCCACCTGTGGCACCTGCGCTACCCGCTGACCGAGCCGGTTAACGGTCAGGACTACATCGTCGTCGCCACCACGCGCCCCGAGACCATGCTCGGCGACACGGGCGTCGCCGTCTCCCCGAAGGACCCCGAGAAGGCCGCCTTCGTGGGCAAGACCGTCAAGCTCCCCATTGTCGACCGCGAGATCCCCATCTTTGAAGATTGGCATGTCGATGCCAACTTTGGCTCTGGCTTTGTCAAGGTCACCCCGGCCCACGACCCCAACGATTACGCTATGGGTCAGGCCCACGACCTGCCGCAAATTAATATCTTCGATGAGCACGCGGTGGTCGTTGAGGGCTACGGCGAGTTCACCGGTATGACCCGCGAGGAGTGCCGCGAGGCCGTCATCAAGTGGTTTGAGGAGCATGACCTGCTCGATCACGTCGAGGACCACGACCACTCCGTCATGCACTGCTACCGCTGTGACGCCGCGCTTGAGCCGTGGCTGTCCGAGCAGTGGTTCGTCGCCGTCGATAAGCTCAAGGGGCCGGCGCTCGACGCCGTCAACTCCGGCAAGGTCACCTTCCACCCCGCGCGCTGGACGCAGACCTACACCACTTGGATGGAGAACCTTAAGGACTGGTGCATCAGCCGCCAGCTGTGGTGGGGCCACCGCATCCCCGTGTTCTACTGCGAGGACTGCGGCTGGGAGGACGCCCTTACCGAGGACACCGATGTGTGCCCCAGGTGCGGCGGCCATCACGTGCATCAGGACGAGAACGTACTGGACACCTGGTTCAGCTCGCAGCTGTGGACTTTCGCCACGCAGGGCTGGCCGCAAAAGCCGGAGCTGCTCGAGGGACATCACCCCACGACGGCACTCGTCACCGCACGCGACATCATCGCGCTGTGGGTCGCCCGCATGGTCATGAGCTCGCTGTACTTCCTGGACGAGGTGCCGTTTAAGGACGTCGTCATCTACCCGACGATTCTTGCCAAGGACGGAAGCCGTATGTCCAAGTCCAAGGGCAACGGCGTTGACCCCATGGACCTCATTGGCATGTACGGCGCCGACGCCATGCGTTACAACCTGCTTACGCTGTGCACCAACAACCAGGACGTCAAGTTTGACGCGAACATCGATAAGAAGACCAAGAAGCTCATCGACAGCCCGCGTACCGACCAGGCTAAGTCGTTTGTGACCAAGATCTGGAACGCCAGCCGCTTCCTGCTTATGAACATGGAGGGCTACACGCCCGGCGAGCCCGTCGTGGAGACGCCGGCCGACGCCTGGATGTTCAGCCGCCTGGCAAAGGCCGTGAAGATGGTCACCGAGGGTATTGAGAACTATACCTTTGGCGATATGGCCCGCGGCGTGCAGCAGTTCTTCTGGAACGAGGTCTGCGACTGGTACGTCGAGGTCACCAAGGCCCGCCTGAAGGGCGAGGGCCGTCTGCAGGCCCAGCGCAACCTGATCTTTGTGCTCGATACCTCCATTCGCCTGATGCACCCGCTCATGCCGTTCGTTACCGAGGAGATTTGGGACAACATGCCGGCGAGCGTGCTCGATCTGGACGCCGAGGGTAACGTTGATCGCGCCGATGCGCTCATGATCGCCAGGTGGCCTGAGCCCGCCGACTACGCCAAGTATGTTGACGAGGACGCCGAGCGCGCGTTTGAGCTGTGCCGCGCCGTCGTTTCCGCCGCCCGCGCCACGCGTTCGCGTTATCGCTTGAGCCCCAAGGCCGAGCTCGACGTTGTCGTGCGTGCCGGTGCCGAGGACATCGAGAAGCTCGAGAGCCTGCGTTCGACCATTGAGCCTCTGGCGAACACCGCTTCGCTGGTCATGGGTACCGATGTCGAGAAGCCGGCCGCGAGCATCGCCGTGGTCGATAGCGGCGTCGAGGTCTTTGTGGTGCTCGAGGGCAAGGTCGACCTTTCTGCCGAGAAGGCGCGCCTGGAGAAGGAGATTGCCGCGGCCCAGAAGGAGCTCGCCGGCTGCGAGAAGACGCTTGCCAACGAGGGCTTTGTGGCCAAGGCCGCGCCTGCGGTGGTGCAGAAGAAGAGGGACCGTGCAGCTGAGCTTAAGGAGATCTTGGCGGCGCTGACTGCTCAGGTTGCAGACTTCTCGTAGTTCTTACTGAGGGGCGCGTCCCGACGCTTTGCTCGCTACTGCGGACAGTCCTGCGCAAGACGGACAGCACATTAAGTGCTGTCCTTTGCGTGCGGAACTTGTATCGAGCAAAGCCCCAAACCGCTCCCAGTTCGTTTACGTGGTTGTCTGCGCCCGGCATGTTAGGGCCACTGGGTTGTGGCCTTGAAGTCGCTGCAAAGCGGTGTTTGGCTGATTTTTTGAACGCGAGGGGCTCATTGTTTTTGGTGGGCCTCTTTTTCTGTTATGGGGGACTTTGGGTTATGGCTAAGCGTTCTGGGTCGTATGTCGTTCCTTTCTTGTTTGAGTTGCTTTCGTTTGGTGAGGCTGTTGAGCTGGCTGCTGATACGGGGCGGATTTCTGGGGATGCTGGGCCGTTGTTGGAGACGGTTGTCGATATGCTCGATGAGCTGGGGCGTCCGGACGAGTATTTTGATTGCATCCAGGTTGCCGGTACTAATGGCAAGACTTCGACCACGCGTTTTTCGGCTGCCATTCTTCGTGGTGAGGGGCTCAAGACTGCGCTGTATACGTCGCCGCAGCTTGTGCGCTATCCCGAGCGCATGGAGGTTGACGGGCGCGTTGTGAGCGATGAGGCGTTTGCCCGTGGCGTTTCGGCCGCTGTTGAGGCGGGGCATCGAGTGAATGCTCGTCGTGTGGCGGCGGGGGAGCGTGCCTATACCATTACGCCGTTTGACCTGTTGACGGCTGCCGCACTTGTTGTATTTGCCGAGGCCGCGGTGGATGTTGCCGTGCTCGAGGTTGGCATGGGCGGGCGTTGGGACGCTACGAGTGCGACCGATCCCGTCGCCGTTGCCATTACGGGCATCGGGCTCGACCATACACGCATTCTGGGAGATACGCTCGAGGCCATTGCGGGGGAGAAGGCTGCGGTCATTAAGCCCGGACGCCTGGTTGTGCTGGGCGAGGGCACGCACGAGGCGAGTGTTCAACGCGTGATGGATGCTCGTTGTCGCGAGTGCGGCGTCGTGCCGCTCGTGGTAAGCCACGCCACGACTAAGGTGCCGGCACACGTGGGTGACACGGTTGAGTTTAGCTGCACCACGCCGCGTGCGATCTATACGTCGAGCATGGTCAAGCCGGCCTATCAGCCGCAGAATGCCGCGTGCGCGATTATGCTTTGCGAGGGGTATTTGGGTCGCGAACTCGATCATGACAAGCTCGATGCGTCACTTATGGGCTGTCCCACACCGGGTCGTTTTGACGTGCTGGGGACCGATCCCCTCAAGCTGATCGATGCCTGCCATAACCCTCAGAGCTGCGAGAACTTTGTAGGCGCGCTGGATGAGATCGATCCGTGCGTGGAGAATCGCCCCACGCTGCTATGCGCCGCGCTGGCAGACAAGGACGTAGCGGGCATCGTCGATGTGCTGATCCCGGCCTTCCCGCGCGTGGTCGTGACCCAGACCGATTCCGATCGCGCCCTGCCGGCAGAGGAGCTCGCGGCCATGGTGGACGCGGACAAACTCGCGGGCGTATACCTGAGCGTGTCCGAGGCCCTCGCTGCCTTCGATGTCGCAGACGAGCCTTTCGTAGCCGCCGGCACCATCACCCTAGCCGGCGAAGTAGCCGGCCTGCTGCGCTAACCCATCCCCTCATCAGTTGCGGTGAAATAGGGACTGTTTTACAAGCCAGGAGCCCCAAACAGTCCGTATATCACCGCAACTCAAAAGCCCCGTCCCAAATTAGCTGCGCTTGGGTGCCCGTTTACGAAACCATTTATGCCGCTTAACCTGTAGCATATTGCAAACCTCCATCGGGCAAGGATACGCTCAACTTAACTTGCCAATCGGACCAGTGCTGTTTGGTCCGTTGAGCGTGTCGGGAGGAAACATGAACAGAAGTCATGTCAACGCGGCCATTACCGCGGGTTTGGCTCTGACGATGACGGTCGGCTCGGTGCCGCCGCAGGCGTTCGCCGAGATGATGCAGGGTGATACTACCCAAGTCGTTGCCGAGCAAAGCGATGCGACGGGTGCGGCTGCCACGTCTGCGGACACCGGTCAGGCAACCTCGCAAGACCAGAGTGAAGACAAGATCGCCTCTTTTGCCAGCCTGAACGAGCTACATGTTGCTGAGGGTTCCGACGCCACGCTGCCCCAGACTGTAACGGCAACCTACGAGAGCGGTACCACCAAGCAGGAAAACGTCACCTGGAAGTTGAACGGCGCTGATGCTCCGGCAACTCTGGCGCAGCTGCCTGCCGGCTCGTATGAGTTTGAGGGTACCGTCGACGGTACCACGCAGACGGTCAAGCAGCGCGTGGTTGTCGAAGCTGTTACGGCGGACCCGGCAGTGGTAGATCCGGCGGCAGTAAACGCCCCCGATGCCACAAAGACGAGCAACGAAAGCGGCGTTACCGTTGAGTCGATCGACGCCAACCCGATTGTGGAAAAATACGTCGGCGCGGATTACTACGGCCAAACATCGTACGTAAAGGTAAAGCTTTCGGATGGCACCGAGACCTCGGCTTATGTTAATTGGGACGAAAAGTCGCAGGCGGCATTTGATACGGTGACAGAAGAATCCGAAGTTCCCATCACCGGCCAGATTGACGGTGTCAGCGTGAACGGCAATTGGATTACGCTCGCGGAGCCGTACAAAGTGAGTGGTGTGCTCAAGGTGTACGTTCCCCGTTCAACCAGTAATGGCTCATGGGTATGGACTGCAGCTGGTATTGCTCCCGCGCTTCCGTCCAGCATTTCGGTCAATTATTCAAATGGTCAATCTTATACATGCCCTGTTGAGTGGAATGAGATCTCGGCTGATCAGTACCAAAAGGAAGGAACCTTTGTTGTCGAGGGACATTTGAAGAGCTATCCCTCTATGCTCGCACAGTGCACGGTCGCAGTCCGCTCTGTTAAGAGCGTCCAGACCGAGTTGACGTGTACGACCCTAACTGGTGAGGTCCCGTCTCTGCCGTATTCTGCTTCGGTTGTCTTTGATAGCGGGGCCACCGAGCAGATCCCGGTGTCTTGGGATTCTTTCGACGCGTCGCTTTACTCTAAGGTGGGCTCGTTTACGGTTAAAGGTAAACTAAACGGTTTTGATTACCGTGAGGTTACCTGCACCGTTACCGTCAAAGATCCTAAGGACGTACTCGAACTTAATTCTCTGAGGTTCGAGCGCGTGGTCGGCGACATTTCTCCTCTTAGCACGTATGTCTATTTCCCGTTTACGCAGTCAAATAACACTACATACACCCAAGGTTATCAGGTTAACTGGGACAACGCCGACGTGTCTCAATTCCAAAAGGCAGGCACCTATACGGTCACGGGCACGCTTGTGACATATAACGAATCTTCAGCCGCTAATGGCCTAAAGGTAACTGCTCAGGTCGAGGTCAAGGAAGTTGCCTCTATCGACGCTCTTGCTCCCGTTAACACGCCCGTCGGCGTACGTCCTACAACGGGCGGCGGTCTTCCCTACAGCGTTGAGGTTGCATTCACCGACGGTACAAAGAAGCAGTGCAACATTGCGTGGGACCCTATTTTGGACACGCAGGTGGCAAGTGAGGGGTCGTTTAAGCTTTCCGGTTCGCTGTCGTATTGGACCAATACCTCATCTTCATCGTCTACTCAGGTGGAGCTGGGTGACAGCAACCGAGTCACGGCGACCATCTCCGTCCGCGCCCTGCAGATGCCTTCCTCGACATCGACAAGCACGCTTATCGGTTGCCAGCCCAATATGCCGGGTTCAATCGAGGCCACGATGTGGAATGGCTCGCGAGGCAATTTCCCCGTTCAGTGGTCGACGATTAGTCAGGACGCCCTAAAGAACCTTGGCCAGATTACGGTTAGCGGATATTTTACCGGCTCTAACATTCCGGCTACGGCGACGGTCAACGTCTGCGATCTCGAGGACAGCAACATCGGCAAGATTGCTTATGTTCCCGGCGCCGGACTTCTGGCTCCGCGCTACACATCCACGCTGTATTTGTCGGATGGCAGCTCGTTCTATCCCCAGTATTCGTCGGGGCAGCCTTATAGCTGGGATGAGTTTCCTCAAGAACTGCTGGACGGCAAGCCTGGCGAGTACGAAATTACCGGTACTATCACTGGCTCGCTGGCGAAGGTCAACGCGATCGCGGTGTGCAGCGAGGTCAAGGGCGTCAATAACTATAGCGAGAATGGCGTGACGCTTGGGCAGTCGTACGAGGACTGGCGCGTTATTTACCCCGGTGAGGAAGTCAATCTGGACTACTTCTACGTGTCCGGCGTATTGCAGGATGGAACGACTTTTGACAGTCTCGGCGTCAACTGGGATACCTACGATAGGTGCCCCCAGAAGGACTGCACGATTACCGGAACGGTCGCCGGAACGAATATCCCCGTGAAAGTGCACGTCATCGTGACTAAAAACTGGGAGGCTCAGCCACAAACCATTACAGTGCTCAAGGGCAGCGACGGCACCGCCATGCTTCCCGGCTATGTCGAACTTATCAGCCCCGATGCGGCAGAACATCCGGACTATTCGCACAAATACGCCGAGACCAAGTGGAACACGAAGGGCTTCGATTGGACCCAGGGCGGCGTGGTACGCGGCACTGCAACAATTAGCTTTAATGCAGGGTACGGCATGCAGACTGTCGACGTTCCGATTACTGCCACCGTTAAGATCGCGAGTAAGGCAACCTCGGTTCAGGGCGGAACCATATGGACCGTCCCCGGCACCAAGCCGATGCTGCCGGAATACCTTGAGGTTCGATACGACAACGATGTGTCTTCTGAGCCCCAGCGCGAAAAGGTCACATGGGACCGTGTCGCCGAAGACGCTTATGCCAAGGACGGTTCGTTTAAGGTGAAGGGCAAGCTCCAAGGTGGTGCCGAGGCGACAATCACTGTTGACGTCTGTTCCGTCATCTCCGTTGCCGTTCCTGAGCGCATTAATACGGCCAGCGGTGTTTTCCCCGAGCTGCCGTGGAATGTCTCGGTTGCCACGAGTGACGGCAAAACTCATAATGCCCAGGTTCAATGGGATTACGTTCGTCCCTCGGTTTATACCGGAGAGCCGGGTCAGGTCACGACAGTGTCTGGCACGCTGTTTGCAAGCGGCCTCGACGGATACGGTGACGGCACTAACACCGGTCTCACTGTTCAGACCAAGATCGTTATCCAAGGCGTTGAGAAGGCAATCGATAACGGCGAGACCGCAGTGACCACCAAGGCGGGCACTGCGCCTGCTATGCCGTCCAAGATGGCGGTCGAGATGAGCGACGGTTCCGTTTCGACAGCGGCTATTGATTGGGATCCGATCGCGCCCGAGAAGTACGAGCGGCCTGGCACGTTCTATGCGACGGGCCATGTGGTCGGCTTTGATGCCGCTGCTGTTATGGCGCTGCTTGACGATGACGGCCAAAAGGTCGGCGTGGATGAGAACGGCAACGTGACCGCCAAGGTGACGGTTGCCGATAAGAAGGCGAAGAAGGTTGCGTTGCAGCCCGAGGCAGTCGTGGTCAACACCACGGTCGGATCGATGCTGGAGCTGCCAGATGCCGTGTCCGTATATTTCTCGGATGGCTCAGCGCGGGATACTCGGGGCAGTTTAGGCGGCATCGAGATCGAAAAGTGGACCGACACCGACGGCATCGACCTCTCCAAGCCGCTCGCCAGGAAGGGTACGTATAAACTCGTCGGCAAGCTCAAGGATGTCGACAACGTCAATGCCATCGTGTACGTCAACGTCTCCGAGGCGCCGCGAACCATTACCAAGCTCGAGGCCAAGTCGTTTAGCGTTGCCAAGGGCACGTCCAAGCAGGATCTGTACGCCCAGATGCCCAAGCAAGTTGTTGCGACTTACTCCGACGGCTCGACCGATTTGCTCGACATTGACGTTTGGGATCTTTCTAACGTTACGGACAAGCTGCTCAACGGAACCGGCACCGTGGAGATCACGGGCACGGTTAAGCTCAACGGTGCCAAGGTGACCTGCAATGTGACCGTGGTGGATCAGGATGCCCAGACGCCCGACCACGTCGAGCCGATCGATGCTATTGAGATTGCGGACAATGCTAAGGTCAGCGACCTTATGGAAAAGCTGCCGTCCAAGGTGACGGTGGTCATGAAGGACGGCAAGACCAAGAACGAGACGCCAGTTAAGTGGTCTCAGGTCGACAGCCTGGGCCGTGCCGGCACCGAGTTTGAGGTCACGGGTCTAACGGACAACGGCATGACCGTTAAGGCTCAGGTCAAGGTGACGGCGCATATCGTGGACTTTGATACCGTTGACGAGATTGAGGTCGAGCGCGATATCAAGGCGGCCGATGCCTTGGCCAAGCTGCCCGCCACGGTCACGGCGATCTACTCTGACGATACCGATTCCGAAGTCGACGTAGCGTGGGATACCAAGGGCCTCTCCGACAAGGACTTTGCCAAGGAAGGTAAAGTTACGGTTAAGGGCACGGTTGCCGGCACGGATCAGAAGGCGGAGTGCACCATCAAGGTCGTCAAGCCACTGCGCGAGATTCCTGATCACCTGGCCGGCACGGTTGACGCTGTGACGCTCGACGACGGGGTGAAGCCCGATGCCGTTGTGGCCGCACTGCCCAAGACCGTGAAGGTTGCCATGAAGGACGGCTCCGAGGTCGATTCGAAGATTGACTGGACTGCTCCCAAGGAGGCCCTCACCATTAAGAAGGACGGCACGAGCGTTGTCATTACGGGTAAAACCGCGGTTGGCAGCTTTGAGGTCAAGGCTACGGTCAACCTGGTGCCGGTCGTCGAGAGCATCGCTGGCGTCAAGCTTTCGGTTGCCCGCAACACGGCTGCTGCTGACATCGCGCTGCCTGCCCAGGTGACCCTCAACATGTCCGACGGCTCGACGAAGACTGCCGCCGTTACGTGGGATAAGACCCCGCTTACGGCAGATGCCTTGGGCAAGCTGGGTGATGTTGCGCTTGAGGGCAAGGTAGAGGGTGCTTCGGTCAAGGCTAAATGCACCGTCACGGTCGTGAAGAGCGATGCCGAGATTCCGTTGTCCGTTGAGCCGGTCGCGGGCGTAAACGTCCCCGAGGGTTCGTCAGTCGATGTCGTGCGTGATGCGCTCAAGGGCATTAAGGCGACCGTGCTCATGAAGGACGGCAAGACGACGGCGGAGTCCGAGATCACATGGACCGAGGTTCCTGCCGCGGCCGCCACGTACGGCAACAGCGTCGTCGCCAAGGGCGTGACAGTGAACGGCAACCTGCCTGTCGAGGTCACTGTTACCTCCACGACGACGATCAGCAAGGTTGCCGAGGTGCCGCAGATTACGGTTGAGCGCGATGCCAAGGCCGACACCGTGACGGGGCAGCTGCCCAAGAAGGTCACCGTGACCTATTCCGATGCTCACACGGACGAGGCCGCGGTCACGTGGAATACGGATGGCCTGGACAAGCATCTTGCCGCCGTTGGCGAGTACACAATCGAAGGCTCCGTCGAGGGCACGACGCTCAAGGCGACCTGCAAGCTGGTCGTCGAGACGCCGGCAAGCGAGATTCCCGTGAGGCCTGCGACGTTCGCTCCCGTTGAGGTGTTTGAGGCAAGCTCTGCCGACGATGTGCTGAAGGCACTGCCCAAGAAGGTCTCTGTGATGATGAAGGACGGTAGCCAGGAGGACTACGACGTCGATTGGGAGAATGTTCCCGCACTGGACTGGGGTGCCGATGACGTGACCGTGGGCGGTAAGGTTCGCGGTACGGAGCTTACAGTCAGCTGCATGGTACGCGTTAAGCCGCGCCCGGCGGCCAAGGGCCTCGTTATTGTTGACCAAAACGGCAAGGCCACGACTGCCGAAACCGTGCTCAAGGTAGAGCGCGGCAAGGAAATTGACTTGGCCTCCGCGGCGAGCAATGCGGCCGATGGCGCGCTGCTGCGTGGAACCGTGACGTGGACCTCGTCCGACCCGACGATCGCTACGGTCGAGAACGGTAAGGTCAAGGCCCTCAAGAACGGAACCGTCGTCATTACCGCGACGATGGACGTTGACGCCGATGCCGCGGCGATTGCGACGCTTGCCGAGGATGGCGCTGCGGAGTCGCCGGCGCCCCAGCAGCTCACTGCTTCGGTGACCGTCGAGGTTGTTGAGCCTGTTGTTGTACAGGCGCCGACAGACGGCAAGGATAACGGTGCCAAGCCCGATGTCAAGGATCCTTCGGGCAAGAAGAATGGCAAGAAGGCCGCTAAGGGAAGCCTGGCCGAGACGGGCGATAACACTGCCGTGACCGTCGCGGCGCTTGGCGGAACCGGCCTGCAGGCTCTTATCGCCGCAGCGATTGAAAAACTGCGCCATCGCGCGGAGTAAGGCAACGTGCTTAGAGTGTTAGGGCTCTAGGACATAAGAAGGCCTCCCGGTACTCGCAAACCACGAGAACCGGGAGGCCTTTCTTTTGCTGCTCTGGCCTCCTTGGCAGTTGCGGTGAAATAGGGACTGTTTTATGGGCTAGAAGCCTTAAACAGTCCGTATCTCACCGCAACTTAGTTTGGGGCTTGGGAATGGGGTTAGTCTAGGCGGACTGGGTCGTGGGAGTAGGCGTTGAGAATCTCGACGCCGTTCTCGGTCACCAGGGCCAGGTCCTCGATGCGGACGCCGGTGCGGCCGGGGAGGTAGATGCCCGGCTCGATGGAGAACGTCATGCCCGGCTCTACGACCTGCTCGTTGACCAGCGAGACGTCGCCCGGCTCGTGGTCCTGCAGGCCGATCGAGTGTCCCAGGCGATGCGTAAAGTACTGCCCATAGCCCGCGTCTTCAATCACATCGCGTGCGGCGCGGTCCAGGTCGCACATGCGTACACCCGGTGCGATGAGTGCCTCGGCGGCCTCGTTGGCACGGCGCACGATATCGTAGATGTGTGCCGCCTTCTCGTCCGGTTCGCCCCAAAAGAACGTGCGCGTCATGTCTGAGCAGTAGTTGCGGTGACGTCCTCCGATGTCAAACAGCACTACGTCGCCGCGCTTGAGCACGGTGTCGTCGGGTTCGTGATGCGGGTCGCCGGCGTTGGCGCCAAAGCTCACGATGGGCGGAAAGCTAAAACCCTCGCAGCCGTGCATGCGATACAGACCGAGCATCTGGTCGGCAATTTCGCGCTCCGTCACACCTTCGTGGACGAGCTTGATGGCGTCGGCCATCACGGCGTCGTTAGCGGCCGAGGACGCGCGCATGAGCTCCTGCTCGGCGGCGTCCTTGTGGGCGCGTGCGGCGGTGACGGCAAAGTCGCCCAGGAAAAACTCGCTGGCTGCGCGGCGCTCCATGAGCGGCATCAAAAAGCCGGAACGCATGACGGTGTCGATGCCGAGCGGTTTGGTCGGATCGACCTCGCGAACGATGGCGTCGGCCACGACGTCGGTATCGGTGTGATAGGCCACACGGGCATTGTCGTACTCGGGCAACTGATGCAGCGCGTTGACCAAGATCACCGGCTCGCTGCCGCGTGCGAGTAGTACACCGCAAAAACGCTCGAACATATCAGCATAAAAGCCGGTCAGATAGTAGATCGACCACGGGTCGTTTACAAGCAGCTGCGCGCCGGGGTGCTGAGCCTCGAGCGCATCGAGCACGCGCGCCACGCGCTGGTCATCGACATGTGCCATACATCGTCCTTTCGTTAGGGTGCCACCATGGTATCCCAAGCCCGGCAGATAGGGACGTTCCTTTTATGCCGGCACCTTGGGACACTCCTTTGCATCCCATGCGGCCCTCATAAGTTGCGGTGAAATACGGACTGTTGAGCGGCCTGAGGCCATAAAACAGTCCGTATTTCACCGCAATTGAGGAGGGGCGGGGTGGATGGTGGGGTAGCTAAAAGAGGCCCGTCCCTAATTAGCTACTTAGGCTCGGTCGATGTCCATGCTGGCGATTAGGTTGATGTTGGTGTCTAGGAGGTTCTCTAGCACGACGTCGGCCATGCGGATGGGGGCTTCGACGACTACGCCTCGGATGAGGGTCATGGCCTGAGCGTGGAGTTCTAGCGGGATAGCTTCGGCGGTGCGTACGGGGAGAAGCGTCTCGTCGCCGCCGGATACGGCCACAGTGGTGGTGAGCACGCGCATGGGGCAGGTGAGTTCCTGATGTGCGAACCTATCACCGCGCGGGCAACTGTTGCCGGTCACGGAGCGCACCTCTGCCACGGCGCCGTCTGCGTCACGCTCTACCTCTACGGCCAGAAGGCATTCGGATGGGCAGGTCGTGCAGTTGAACTGCAGCGTTTCGATCACGATACCGCTCATAGGTTACGCCTCCTCGATGGGGTCGACGGACAGGACAATCTCGCTGGCACCCAGGTCGAGCGCTTGTTGGATGACCTTTGCCGGCAGTGGGAAGCTTTCCATAACGCTTGGCTTAAACGCTCGGACCTTGCCGGCGAACAGTTCCTCGCCGTCGGCCAAGATCCTCACGCGGGCGGCGTCGACGGGTCGGCGCACGCGGAAGTTGAGCTTGGTGAGTGCCACGGCCGTAATGCGTCCCGGTAGCGCGTAGCCCGCGATGCCGGCAGGGGAGACGGTGAGCTCGCAGTTCGGAACGGTGCCCGCGTCGGTCCCCAGCGCGTACGCTGCTGCAGCTGCGCCAGCCCTCTCGGACTCGGTCGTTACGTTGTCGGCCAGGTCGTGCACGTGCAGCACGTTGCCGCAGGCAAAGATGCCCGGTACGCCCGTCTGCAGGCTCTGGTCCACCACAGCGCCGCGCGTGCGCGGGTCAAGCTCCACGCCCGCGGCAACCGAAAGCTCGTTCTCGGGAATCAGGCCCACCGAAAGCAGTAACGTGTCGCACGGAACAACGCGCTCAGTCCCCGGAATGGGCGCCAGGTGCTCGTCGACCTGGCTCACCTCGACGGCTTCCACGCGGTCGTGCCCGATCACACGCGTGACGGTGGTGGACAGGTGCAGCGGAATTCCAAAGTCGTCCAGACAGTTCTTGACGTTGCGGCGCAGACCGTTGGCGTACGGCATGAGCTCGTACACGCCCTCGACCGAAATCCCCTCGAGCGTGCAGCGGCGCGCCATGATAAGTCCGATGTCGCCCGAGCCCAAAATGACGGCACGCGAGCCGGGCTTGAGGTTTTCGATATTGATGTATCGCTGCGCTAGGCCGGCCGTAAACACGCCGGCGGGGCGGCTGCCGGGGATCTTGATCTCGCTGCGCGTGCGCTCGCGGCAGCCCATGGCAAGGACGACCGCGCGTCCGGTGAGCTGCAGCATGCCGGCACGGCTCATGAGCGTGACGGTGTGGACTGGGGCCTCTCCTGCGCCCTCGCCCAAATCAGTCCCAAGCACCATGCTGCCCAAGAACAGCGCAATGTCGGTCGCGCGCACCTGGTCGATAAAGCGCTGCGCGTACTCGGGACCGGTGAGCTCCTGTTTAAAGTGCGACAGCCCAAAGCCGGGGTGGATGCACTGGCGGAGGATGCCGCCCAGGTGCTGCTCGCGCTCCACGATGGCCACGCGCGCTCCGGCCTTATGAGCGGCTAGCGCGGCCGCCATGCCGGCAGGTCCGCCGCCGATAACGACCACGTCGAAGGCTTGCGTTTGTACGGCTTCTACGGCGCCGTAATCAATCGCGCTCGATTTGAATTCCGCCATCTTAGCGCACTCCCTTCAGCGGTCCCTCAACCAACCAAGATCCGGCATCCTCCAACAGCACTTCGCTGGGGTCGCAGCCCAGCTCTCGGGTAAGAATCGCCACCACGCGGCTCTGGCAAAAGCCGCTTTGGCACCGACCCATGCCGGTACGACAGCGGCGCTTGACGCCCTCGACCGAAACCGCGCCCGGGCGGCGTCGGATCGCGGCAACAATCTCGGCCTCGGGCACCGTCTCGCAGCGGCAGACAATCTGTCCCCACGCGGGATTGGACTCGATCAGCTCCTCCTTGCGCGCCAGCGGTGCGCGGTCAAAGTCGTCCGGCGCGCGGCGAATTGGGTTCCAGTCCGCCCGCTCGTGCAGTTCCACGCCCGCCTCGCGCATCACGTGCTCCATGCGCTCGGCAATGGCCGGCGCGCTTGCCACACCCGGCGACTGAATGCCCGCCGCCTGGAAAAGTCCCGGCACCACGGCCGACTGTCCAATAAAGAAGTCGTTCGTTCCCTGAATGACCGGACGACCGCCGGCAAATGCGCGCACCACGCGACGCGTGTCCAGATCGGGCACCAGCTTGCGCGCGCCGGCCAGCAGCGCGTTCACATCGCTCGCATAGGTCTGCGTGTCGCCCGGCTCGCGCACGGCAGCCGTGGCGGTGATTACGGTGTTGCCGTGCACGGTGCCCGTCACGATAACGCCTTTCGACACCGGCGTCGGCACCGGGTAGAGCGGCATGAGCGTGCGCGGCTCCTTGTCCAGCACCACGATGTTGCCCTGACGCCAGACCATCTGGAACTCCTCGGCACCCGCCATATGCGAGATGTCGGCGGCGCCGTTGCCCGCGGCGTTGATCAGGTAGCGGCAGCGCACGTTGCCAGCGGGGGTCGCCAGCGTAAAGCGCGCGGCTTTGTCATCCGAGCCGGCAACATCGATGGCCTCCACTGGCGCAGACCGCATAAACGTCACGCCGTTGGCGACCGCGTTCTCCAGCGCAGCAATGGCTACTTCAAACGGGTCAACGTAACCGGTCGAAGGGCACCATAGCGCGCACGTGGCCTGGGCACTCGCGCGCGGCTCCAGCTCGCGGATGCGCTCGGGGCCGATAATCGACAGCTCGGGCACGCCGTTGGCCAGGCCATTCTGGCGCAGCTTCTGCAGGTGCGCGCGGTCCTCGTCGTTAAACCCCAGAACCATCGACCCGGTGCGGCGGAATAAAAAGCCCAGTTCCTTAGCCCAGGTGCTATACAGCTCGCAACCACGGGCATTGACCTGCGCCTTTACCGTGCTCGGCGCCGGATCGTAGCCGGCGTGCACCAGGCCGCCGTTGGCCTTGGACGCGCCCAGCGCAATATCGTTAGCCGCCTCGACCACGCAAATGGACAGGTCAAATCGCGCGAGCTGCCGCGCGATGGCGCATCCGGTGATGCCCGCGCCCACGATAGCGATATCAAACGTTTCTGCCACAGTGCCTCCCAGACGAGTTGACAGGCCGTCAATAAGACTATCCTACGGTCCACACGCCCCCAGTGCGGCGGCAATGCGGCGAACAGCCCCGCAACACCCGCCAACGGCAAGCGAGGGGAGATCCAGCAACGTCGACAACTTCGTCTGCCGGCTTTGATATCGGAGGTTTGTCTCGTTCTGTAACAGTAAGCTGAGGATTTGGGTTCCAGTTGTTACGGATTGAGATTTAAGTCGGGGAGAGATTCTTCTGTCTCGGTCTGTAACATCTGGGGACCGTTTTGGGGTCTAGATGTTACAGTACTGACCAGTAAGAACGACAAAATCGAACACACTGCTTACCTGCGGGTTTAAGTACGGCAACAACGGCACAAGCGCGTAAAAACGGGTTAGCACACGCACTTGGGATAATTTGGGGATACGAAAGCCACGCGGACGTGCAGCCCAAATATCCGTGTTTATTAACATAAAGATCACCATGTCGCCCTGGGTCGTGATGCCGTCGGACAGCTCGTAGCTCCTCTCAGTCATTCCTCTTCCCCCATTCCTATGCGGCCTCGTCCGTGTTCCAGCCCATCAGGTCGTTGGGCGGATAACCAAGAACCTGCGAGATAGCCAAGAGCTTGTCTGCTCCGGGAATCTAATCGCCGCTCTCGTACTTCGCGAAAGTGCTGACTTTCACTCCGACCTTGGAAGCGACCTCAGCCTGAGAAAGGTCAGCCCGGGCGCGTGCGGCGCGGATATTCCCCGCCAGCTCCTTATCGAAATCCATTCGTTCCTCCTTAGAGGCGTTTTTCTGTCTGTCGAATTCCATAACGAACAGTTTCATGTCCCTGTCAACCAAATAAGCAACATTTTTTTGCGTACAGACATTTTTTGTTTACTATTCACTTAACATAAAGAAGGGAGCGAGGATGAACCTTCGTCTAAGAGAGCGCCGAGAAGCCCTGGGGCTAAACCAAAAGGAGCTTGCACAAAAAGTCGGCAAGTCATTCCGAACTATTCAGTCCTGGGAGCGCGAGGAGAGCTATCCGAACGCAGAGCTCGTAGGGGTGCTCTGCGAAGTATTCAACACCGACCCCAACGACCTGCTCGGATGGTACGATGAGCATCCCGAGGACAAGCCGACGGCGCCGGCAGGCGCGGAGGGCGAGCTGATCACCTGCTACCGGCAGAGCACCGAGAAGAGGCGCTCGAAGATCCTGGAGACGGCACGCGACCAGGCCGAGCTGTCCCAAGCTCAGGCTGC
>CALDBJ010000098.1 GCA_937937835.1 uncultured Collinsella sp. | reverse complement strand
AGGCCAGGGCGCCGCTGACCGGTGGACGGCACCGAGCCGTACGCTTGAACTGAGAAGGGGGAGGCCTCGCGGCCTCCTCCTTTTTTGCGTTTACCGGGCGTAAATGACTCATTTACACCAGACAATCTTATCGTTTTTGGTATTGAGCTTTTATTTAAAGAAAATAAATCGAATAACAAGGGCAACTGCTATGACCGCAATGATCAAAAGCAGGATTGTCAGTCGATGCTGCTTGCGTCGTTTACTTGTCGAAACGAAGATTGATTTTCCCTGTTTTGGCGTTTCGAGATAGCGAGCCGAATGCGTCAAGGTTTGCTTTGGTCGAGGACCTCTTTGTCGATGAGTGGCGGATGCTTTCATCGGCTCATCACTAGCTGCGCTGTTTTTAGATAATGGTGCGTCTTTCAGATATACAGGGTCTCCCGAGGCGACGCCCATATGTTTACGTCCCGTTTGGGCATCCTCGAGCGTTTGATATCGATTTCTCGTCACATACTCGGGCTCCGGATCATTAATGGGCTCTTGCGAGATGTGGGGGCGATGGAACCGCGGCGGCTGCGTGGAAGTATCTTCCCCCTGCGTCGGAATAAACATTTTGTTCTGGTTTTGGTCGTCCATGATGGCCTTTTGCTCGTTACCAACAACGTGTACGCGCTCATTGTAAGCCCCTTGCTATTTGTAGCTGCGAACATACTTGTTATTTAAGCTCTGGTTCAAAGAACCTTAACCTTATTAAAACCTGAGTCAAACACACTTAGATATGCTTATAGTACTGGACTCAAAAAACTTTATAGTCGATGTATATATGAGCACTGGGTGGGCATATATAAGAGCGTCAAAAGAAGTCCCAGTCACCTAGAAGATGACTCGGCAGTCCTTAAAAGGAGTGGTAAACATGGCAAGCATGGTTCCTTATCGTTCGGTTTTTGGCGTTCGTCCTTCTGCTAGCTCGTTGTTCGATCTGTTTGATGATATGACCGACCTTGCAAACAACTCGATTGCTTCCAAGGCGTTCCCCGTTGACGTTGAGGATAAGGGCGACGGCTATGAGGTCAAGGCTTATCTGACCGGCGTCGCCAAGGACGATATCGATGTCGAGCTTAACGAGGGCCGTCTGTCCATTAGCGTGAATGTCGAGGAAGACGAGGAGAACGAGGGCAAGAACTTCCTGCAGAAGGAGTTCAGCTCGTACAGCGCGACGCGTGGCGTGTATCTAAAGGACGCTTCGAGCGAGGGCCTCTCGGCTAAGTACGCTGACGGCATCCTGACCGTTACGGTTCCCAAGATCGTCGAGAAGAAGAACGTTACGAAGATCTCCATTGACTAACTTCGTTGGTTTTCTGCGCTATTAAAAGACAGCAAAAGGGGCTGGGAAGCGATTCTCGGCCCCTTTTGCTGTCTAGGACAGTCTATTGAATGGTTGCCGGTTGATACTGACTCGCAGGGCGTATCGAGAGTTTTCGCGATCCTTGGAGAAGGGTTGCGGAGCTGCCGACCTCGTCATCCAGGGTTGCGGACAGAGCTTTGGCATAGCTTTTGACGGTAAGGCTCGGACGATTGTTATCTTGGCTGATATGCATGGCAATGAGCTGTTCGGTGCGATCGGTAACAAGTTCGCGCGCGGCTTCGGCGGCTTGGCCATTGGAGAGGTGTCCCCTTGCAGACAGGATGCGCTCCTGAAGAAAGCGGGGATATTCTCCCTCGCGCAGCATGGTCACATCGTGGTTGCTTTCGAGTGCGAGGACTCGACAATCTTTGAGGGTGTTCATGGCCTGGCTCGATAGCTCTCCGGTGTCGGTGGCAAAGCCGATGGAATCATCGAGGGTGTCGAATCGATAGCCGACTGGATTGATGACATCGTGTGACGTTGAGTAGGTTTGCACGTGGATGCCGGCAATGGATAGGGTGTCACCGGGATCGAATTCCTCGACAGGCAGATGCGAAAGATTTTCTTTGCTCGAAAGAGTGCCCCTGCTGGCAAAGAGGGGGCCGTGCCAGTGCTTGCACCAGACATCGAGGCCCTTGATGTGATCGCTATGCTCATGAGTAATGAGAAGAGCCGAGACGTTGTCTGTCGAGAGTCCCAGTTCTGCCATGCGCTTTAATGTCTCGCGGCGAGACAGTCCGTCATCGACCATAATGAGCCCCTGCGGGCCCTCGATGAGTGCGCAGTTGCCTTTAGAGCCACTGCCGAGGATATGAAGGTGCAGACGAGACATAAGATTCCAAAGGATACAATGGGTGCGGACGAATAGAGGAGGAAGCAAATGCCTACGGTATCTCAGCATTATGGACACCATGCTGCGTTGAGGGCTGATGATAAGGCCCTGGCAACGCAGCAGACGGCTGCCCCCGTGGTGCTCATGGTATCAGGTGGTGCGGACTCGACGGCGCTGCTCCTTATGGCTTGCACATCAAAGCTGGATATCCAGGACGGGCGTGGTGTAGCCCCCGTCGCGCGCGAGCGGCTGCACGTGCTGCATGTGAACCATCATCTGCGCGGCAAGGCGTCCGATGGCGACGAGGCCTTTGTGCGTGAGCTCTGCGCGCAATATGGTTTACCGCTGTGTGTGGAGCACGCTTATTTTGATGGGGAGTCGGGCAATATTGAGGCCGCGGCCCGCGAGGTGCGCTATGCCGCGGCGCGGAGGTATGTTCGCGAACTCTGCGCCCAGACGGGGGCACCGCGAACGGCGGCTCGTATCTGCACCGCGCACACGTCTTCGGATCGCGCGGAAACGTTTTTGATGAACGCGATTAAGGGTTCGGGGCCCGCTGGTCTATCGAGCATTCCTCGCCGGAGGAATATCGTGGTGCGTCCCTTGCTCGACCTAACTCATGGCGAGCTCGTGGGCTATCTACAGGTACATGGTCAGCCGTGGCGTGAAGACGAGAGCAATGAGGATATCTCGTATCTGCGAAACTACGTGCGCCATCGGGTAATGCCAGTGGTGGCACAGCGTAATGCGAGCGTGTGCAAGACGATTGGCGCCGCCTGTGAGATCTTGGGTGACGAAGATGCGTTTCTATCCCAGCTGTCGGCACAGGCGTTTCGAAGCTGCCTGCGCAAGGAGGCGGCGGGCGCGCTAGTGCTCGATGCCAGGCGCCTTGCTGCGGCCGAGGTGGTAATCGCGCGGCGCATCGTGCGACTGGCGATCAAACGCATCGATCCGGGCGCTCGTCCAGAGATGCGACATGTGGAGCGAGTCCTTTCCTGCGTTGCCGAAGGCACAGGCTCGGTCACGCTTCCGGCGGGAATTGACGCGCGCGTCGAGTTTGGCATGCTAGCGTTTAAGGCGCCGGCGGCTCGTGAGGGGCTGGTTGCGGACTGGATTACCATACCCGGTCGTTTGCCGTTGGGCGGGGGGCGCATGCTGGTCGCAGAGCCGATGGCCGTTGAGCCGGGATGCGATATCGTGCGCCGCGCCCGTGAGCTTGCGGCTGCCGGGGAAGTGACAGCTTTGGTAGACGCGGCTGCCCTGGGTTTTGCCGACAGCGATAGTGAGCGGATCCTGGCGGGCTCACGTGGCGAGATCCCTGCAGAGGCGCGATTGGCGCGCCTGTGGGTGGACGGTCCCGCACCGGGAGACGTGATGTGCCCGTTAGGAATGAGTGGCCGAAGCAAGAAGGTATCCGACTTGCTAGGCGAGGCTCGCATTCCCGTTTCCGAGCGCGCCGGCGTGCCCGTGGTGAGGACGGCGCCGGGAGGTGCCGTGGTGTGGGTCGCCGGAGTTCGCGCGGACGAACGTTTTAAATGCACGGCGGCGACGCGTGTGGCTTATCTGCTTCGCGTGGTTGACGCGGATTAGCCCCTCGCACCAGCTGTTCTGTGCGGCGTTGACGGTATTCCCGCGCTGATGGTGCGCGGGCTGGAAAATATACCCCGTGCGCTGCTAGAATGTGTAGTTCGCGTCCATACGGCGGTGTGTGGGCGATTAAGCACAAGAAAGGGTTGTCATGGCTTCTCAACATCCGGATATCGAGAAGGTTCTGTTTACGCAGGAGGATATCGACGGCATCGTTTCTCGCCTGGGCGAGGAGATCACTCGCGACTACGCGGGTAAGGATCTGGTGCTGATCGCGGTTCTGCGCGGTGCCGTGGTCTTTATGGGCGACCTGATGCGCAAGATTGAGCTACCGACCAACATCGATTTCATGGCTGTTTCGAGCTATGGCGACGGTGTGAAGTCTTCGGGCATCGTGCGTATCATTAAGGATCTGGATATCGACATCCGTGGTCGCGACGTGCTGATCGTCGAGGACATTCTGGACTCGGGCCTGACCCTCAAGTACCTGATGAAGAACCTCGAGAGCCGCAAGCCCGCTTCGCTGGAGGTCGCTGCCTTCCTGTGGAAGGACGTTGAGGACCGCACCTCGGCCATCACGCCCAAGTATGTTGGAACCCATTGCCCCGATGCCTTTGTGGTGGGCTACGGCCTCGACTATGCCGAGCGCTATCGTAACCTTCCGTATCTGGGCATTTTGAAACCGGAGGTTTATTCGTAAGATGCCCGACGACCATAACGATAACAATTCCCAGACTCCCCGGGAGCCTAAGATCCCGGGGATGCCCGGAGGCAAGAAGCCCACGCGTACGGGCTGGCTGTATTTTATTTTGGCTTGCGCGCTTCTGGGCTACGCCTTCTTTAACATGGGCTCCGGCTTTGCCAATTCCAGCAATACCGTTAAGCTCGCGACGAGCGAGATGGTGAGCGCCATCAAGCAGGATCGCGTCGAAGATCTGACCTATACGGTTCAAGACGGAAGCGTGACGGGTCATTACTGGAAGACGAAGAAGGACAAGGGCGATACGAGCGAGCTCAAGAGCTTCTCCTCGACCTATGTCGGCTCCGATTCGCTTGCCGAGCTTATGGCGGAGCACCCCGATACCAAGTACATCGTCAACACCAACGATCCCGATTTTTGGGGCGACCTGGCGATGAGTGTGCTTCCGACGATCGCCCTTATCGCCATCATGTTCTACTTTATGCGCCAGATGATGGGCGCCAACAACAGGAACATGCAGTTTGGCAAGACCAACGCCAAGACCAACGAGGCCACACGCCCCAAGGTCAAGTTTGAAGACGTTGCCGGCGTGGACGAGGCAGTCGAGGAGCTCGAGGAGATCCGTGACTTTTTGAGCGATCCGGATCGCTATCGCAAGCTGGGCGCCAAGATCCCGCGTGGCGTGTTGCTGGTTGGCCCTCCGGGCACCGGTAAAACGCTGCTGGCCAAGGCCGTTGCCGGCGAGGCGGGCGTGCCGTTCTTTAGTATCTCGGCTTCCGACTTTGTCGAGATGTTCGTAGGTGTCGGTGCCAGCCGCGTGCGTGACCTCTTTAAGGAGGCCAAGTCCCAGGCCCCGTCGATCATCTTCATCGATGAGATCGATGCCGTGGGACGTCAGCGCGGAGCTGGCTTGGGCGGCGGTCACGACGAGCGCGAGCAGACGCTCAACCAGCTGCTGGTCGAGATGGACGGCTTTGAGGAAAGCGAGTCGGTCATCCTGATCGCTGCGACCAACCGTCCTGACATCCTGGATCCGGCATTGCTGCGTCCCGGCCGTTTTGATCGTCAGGTTACGGTCGACCGTCCGGATGTGAAGGGCCGCGAGCAGATCTTGCGCGTGCATGCCGAGAACAAGCCGATGGACGAGGACGTTAAGTTTGAGAAGCTCGCCCAGATGACCGTTGGCTTTACTGGTGCCGATTTGGCGAACCTGCTCAACGAGTCTGCGCTGCTGGCCGCTCGCCGTCATCGTTCCGTGATCTCGATGGACGAGGTCGAGGAGTCGATGGAGCGCGTGATTGCCGGACCGCAACGCAAGGGTCGCGTGATGACCGAGGCCGAGCGCACCACGATTGCCTGGCACGAGAGCGGTCACGCTTTGGTGGGCCACATCCTGGAGCACTCCGATCCGGTTCATAAGATCTCGATCGTCAGCCGCGGTCAGGCCCTGGGCTACACGCTGCAGCTTCCGCAGGAGGACCACTTCCTCAAGACCAAGAACGAGATGCTCGACGAGCTCGCCGTGTTCTTGGGCGGTCGCGTTGCCGAGGAGCTCATGTGCGATGACATCACGTCGGGCGCGAGCAACGACCTGGAGCGTGCGACCAAGATGGCGCGCGAGATGGTTACGCGTCTGGGCATGAGCGAGGAGCTGGGCACGCAAGTGTTTGGCGAGGCGCAGCATCAGGTGTTCCTTGGTCGCGATTACGCCGATCACCAGGATTACTCCGAGGAGACGGCACGCCGCATCGATATCGAGGTTCAGCGCATCATGCGCGAAGCCCATCGTCGTGCGGTCGAGATCCTGGACGCCCGTCGCGATCAGCTCGATCTGATGGCGAAGGTGCTGCTTGAGCGCGAGACCGTCGAAGGCGACGCCGTGAACGCCCTGCTCGACAACGAGTGGAATGCCTACCTTGAGCGCGAGGGCGATATCCTGGCGGCCAAGGAGGAGCGCAATGCCAAGGCGGCCGGCATGCCGACCAAGAAGCGCGCGCCTCGTATGAGCGAGGAGGAGCTGGCGGCTGATGCCGCGGCCTTTGCGCAGGCGGCCATGCAGGAGGATGCCGAAGCCGCATCCGATAATGCTGACGATGACCATGCCGTCGTCGATGCCGATGCCGACACCGACGCCGACAAATAGTCTTTGTGGCGAAAGCCTCCGCGGGGAAACCTGCGGAGGCTTTTTCTTTTGAGCGATATGGGACCGTCTGTTGATTGGGGACAGACTTAAATGAGCGTTTTCACGCATTTAAGTCTGTCCCCAATTAACATTGCTGCGGCACTTTGCTCGGCTAAAGCGTACAATAGCGCCTATGCGAAAGGGGAACAGATGATCAACGAAACGATGTATGCTCGCGGTGCGGAAAGCTCCATCATCCGCGAGATCTTTAGCTATGGCCTTGAGCGCAAGGTGCAGATCGGTGCGGAAAACGTATTCGATTTTTCGCTGGGCAATCCGAGCGTTCCGGCGCCCGCTGCTGTGGCTGAGTCGATTAAGAAGGCCCTGGAGCTGCCGAGTGACCAGTTGCACGGCTACACCCCCGCTCCGGGCCTGCCGCAATGTCGAGCAGCCGTCGCCGAATCGCTCAACCGCCGCTTTGGAACGAACTATGAGGGTAAGGACGTCTTTATGACGGTGGGTGCCGCGGCTTCGCTCACCTGCACGCTCAACGCCGTTACGAACCCGGGCGACGAGGTTATTGTTATCGCCCCGTACTTTCCGGAGTATCGCGTTTGGATTGAGAAGGCCGGCTGTACGTGTGTTGAGGCGCTCGCCGATGAAGATACGTTCCAGCTGAGCGTGGACAACGTGCTCAAGGCGATTACCGATAAGACGACTGCCGTCATCATCGACTCGCCCAACAATCCGACTGGTGCCGTATATACACGCAACACGCTGACGCGACTGGCCAATGTTCTGCGCGAGGCCAACGCTCAGCGCGATCCCGAGAATCCGATTATGCTCATCTCGGATGAGCCGTACCGCGAGATCGTGTACGGTGCCGAGGTGCCTTGGGTGCCCTCGATCTACGAGCACACCATCGTGTGCTACTCGTATTCCAAGTCGCTGTCGCTGCCGGGTGAGCGCGTGGGGTGGATTTTGGTTCCCAACACCAATCCGCAGGCTGCCCGTCTGATGCCGGCTGTTGCGGGCGCTGCCCGTACGCTGGGTTTTGTATGCGCACCGGCACTCTTCCAGCGCGTGATCATCGATTGCATCGATGAGCCGAGTGATGTCGGGGCCTATGCCCGCAACCGCACGGCGCTCACCGATGCTTTGACGGACTACGGCTATACCTATGTTGAGCCGGACGGTGCTTTCTACCTGTGGGTGAAGGCACTCGAGCCCGATGCGAATGCGTTTTGCGAGCGCGCAAAGAAGTATGAGTTGCTTGCGGTTCCCTCGGACAGCTTTGGTATGCCGGGTTGGTTCCGCCTGGGCTATTGCGTGAGCTACGAAACGATTGTCAATTCGCTACCCGCTTGGAAACAGTTGGCGGACGAGTATCGTTAAAAGTAAAGCGCTCTGCCTACAATGTTTTACGTGAAACGGGGTTTGGTGTTAAGCCGGACCCCGCTGTCATGGACGTTGTGTCTTTGGGATGGAGTGGTTTTACGACTATCGAAGGCTATGCGTACAATGAATATAAGCGACGGCCGTGCCAGATAAGGAGACCTGATGCCCTACCTGCTTTCTTGTGACATTCATACCCATACGATGTTCTCTGCGCATGCATATTCGACCATTGAGGAGAATGTGTACTGGGCGGCAGAGCGTGGCCTGCAGGTGCTCGGATCTGCCGACCATTTGAGCTCTATGGTTACGGCTTGCCCCAATGACCTGCGCAGTTACCAGTTCTTTATCAACCAGGATATCTGGCCGCGCATTTGGAGCGGCGTGCTGGTGCTGCGTGGTGCCGAGGCCGATATCGTTTCGCTGGACGGAAGCCTGTTTGGCGAGGACACTCCTGTCACGCTCGATATTGCCGGCGATTCGTACAGCCGTCAGCATTCGCTGTTCGATTTGGTTACGCGTAATTTGGATTATTTGGTTGCGAGCGTGCATAATCCGCAGATTGCTGAGGGCGCGACGCTGGCCCAGACGACCGAGATGTATATCAATGCCCTGGAGCACCCCAAGGTGTTCATGCTGGGTCACACGGGGCGTTCGGGCGTGCCGTTCGATATCGACGAGGTGCTGTTGGCAGCTAAGGCCAAGCACAAGATTATCGAGATCAACAACCATAGTCTTGAACACGGTGTCGACACTGAGCATTGGGCCGTATGCCGCAAGATCGCCGAGCGCTGCGCCGAGCTGGGCGTGGGCATTGGCGTGTCGACCGATGCCCACATTGGCATGGCCATTGGCAAGCTCGATCACGCGCGCAAGATGCTCGACGAGATTCACTTCCCACTGGATTTGATCGTGACGCGCGACCGCGAGACGCTGCTGTGCGAGATGGCGGCAGCCGGCGTGTGCGATCTGCGCAATGGGATGTAGCGGAGTTTATAAACCAAGCGAAGGGGGCGGCCCAGGCGGGTCGCCCCCTTTCTTGTCCCAAAAATCTACTGAGGTTGGTTAGCGGCGTTCGAGGACCGCTACGGTTTCGGTGTGGTCGGTGTGAGGGAACATGTCGACTGGCGTGATCTTGAGCAGGCGATAGCCTCCGTCGAGGAGCTGGTGCAGGTCGCGCTCTTGGGTCACGGGGTTGCAGCTGATATAGGTGATGCGGCGTGGCTTAAGTGCGCAGGCAGCTTCGAGGAACTCGGGCGTGGAGCCGGCGCGCGGCGGGTCGATGGAAAGAACGTCGACGCGTTCGTTGTTGTCGGCGGCATCCAGGATGTAGTCGGTGGCGTCGTCGGCCATAAACCAAGCGCTGCGGGTGAGGCCGTTGAGCTCGGCATTGCGACGTGCGTCGGCAATGCCCGCCGGGTTGCGCTCAACGCCGAGCAGCATAATGCCGATACCCTTGTTCTGGGCATCTTTAGCTGCGCAAAGACCGATGGTACCGCTGCCACAGTAGGCATCCATGAGCACATCGCCCTGGTGCAAATCCATGCCGTCGATAGCGAGCTGATAGAGCAGCTCGGTCTGTTGCGGGTTGGTCTGATAAAACGCGGTGGGGGAGATGTCGAATTCGCAGCTGAGCAGCTGGTCGCGCATGCATTCGGCGCCATACACGATGCGGGTTTCCTCGCCGAGGATGGCGTTGCCGGGGCGTCCGTTGATGTTTTGGGCGACGGTGACGATGCGCGGATCGAGTGCGGCGACAGCCTCAAAGAACTCCTGCGCATGCGGCAAGTCGCGCTGAGCGGTCACGAGCGTGACCATGACCTGGTCGGTACGCCAACCGCAGCGGACGACGGCATAGCGAAGCAAACCAAGATGCTTGTCCTCATTAAAGGCGGGAATATGCAGCCGCTCAGCTTCGCGTGCGATGCCGTTGAGAATCTGACGGGCGCCCGGTGCCTCGACGGGGCATTCGGGTACGGCAACGATCTTGTGCGTGCCGCGCTCAAAGAAACCGCAACGGACAGCGCCCTCCTTACCGGGAGCAAAGGGAGTGGCGGCCTTATGGCGAAAACCGCGCGGCGCAGGATATTTGCCCGGGTCGCCCAGGGTGACACCCATGCCACGAATAGGATCTACAGCAATGCCCTCACGCTCACAAAGCGAAGCAAAAAGCTCCTCCATAGCAGCCTGCTTGGCGGCGAGCTGCTTCTTATAAGGACGATTGAGCGCCGTGCACCCACCGCAAGCTTTCATGATCGAACAGGGGGACTTGGGGTCCACAGCCTTACGCGCAGACGAAACCCGATCTTTATGCGAGCGCTTGGAGCGAGTCTGAGATGCCTTATCCTCGTTCCGACGAGAGCCGGGACGCTTGGCCTTAGCCCTGCTCTTGGCCGATTTGCTTTTTGCAGCTTTAGAAGACTTGGATTTCGTAGAAGATTTCTCCTCCGACCCCTCAGCTGCTTCGATCAAAGCACGACGAGCCTTACGCTCCGCACGAGATTCTGCCATGAATTAACCCCACTAATTTATTAATTTAAAGCTACAAGCATTGTACCGTGCCAAGCCAACAGACGATATGCAAGCGGTTTATTGGTATCAGTGATAGGTACAACGATGATTGCCCGCTGGGCTCCGGGGCGGGGGTTAAGTTTATCGCGAGTTCC
>CALDBJ010000097.1 GCA_937937835.1 uncultured Collinsella sp. | reverse complement strand
CAAATCCAAGTTAGACCATTTCAAATGGTTCGATGTCTGCCCGGATGCGACACAGCTTGTGTGTCCATCCTCGCAGTATCCGGTTCTCAAGGTGCACGCCTGCGCGGCTGATCCGGTTCCACCGGGCCGCGCGGCAAGGAGATATATTGCCAGACCGGAGGGCCCCCGCGGGCGGGAATCGCGCACTCCATATTTTGTTCACAAATAAATAGAACCCTCAGTTGCTTCGCTGAGGCCGTATTCGAAGCAGCAGCTTCTGATATTGGCGATGACCAGCTGTTTTATGAGTATTGAGACATCGGTCATCTCTGGAGCGCTACTTTACTCCAAAGGCATCAGCTATTTGTTTCCCATCGGTAAAAGGCGGGTTTTGTTCGCCAAGCGTTCTTATATATAGATAGATACGGGTTCGAACCCATGAAAGGGCGACAAAAAAGACAGCCAACCGAAGTTGACCGCTTTCTATTCTATGCTGGAGCATCCAGAGGGTGCTTCCGAACTCGTTTTCTCGCTGCCATTCATGCTTTCGAAGCATCTTTCGACCTTCGCAGTCTCATGTTTTGAGGATCTGCCGTGTTTATCACTGTTATCAATGAGTGTGTGGAAGTGATCCTCATACAGATTCATGCGATCCGCCAGAGAACTGAGAAGCATCTTTCTGCAGCCCTCGTTGTCTATCCTCGCATCTCTCAGGTCTTCCGGAAATTCACAAGCAGTCTTAGGGTCAATTTGTTTCTGCTTTCAGAGACTTGTTTGAGAGTTTTTAAAGACAGTTCAAAACAATAAGCGAGACACCATAAAGCAGAGCAAGATGTGCCGGATAGAAAATGTAGAAGAAATATTTCAGCTTCAGCCCTCGCTTGCCATTATAAAGATTGATAAGCAACAACGAAATTATCGCGGCAGCAACATCAGGATTAAAAATATTAGCTGTAGTGAACTCAAATCCGCCGCCAATTATATGGCATGACGAAAGGAGCACTGCACATACTGCAGCAAAGAACATCTTAGCTTTGCTGTCGTGGAATAAATAGAATGCAGCCACAAGCAGAATGCCATACGCACCGCCATCCAGCTTAGTGTATTCAGCTGCCAGTGCTGTCAAAACAATCAGAGCAATTTCTGCAATGTGCCTCTTCCATTTTGAAAGACTTTGTATCTTTTCCAGAATAATCAAAAAGACCAAGGAAAGCAGGAGCTCATACATAACATTCTGTTGCCGAAGGTCAAATAGCTGCCCGGTTTGAACGAAATCGTATATGGGCTCCGCAATGATTGCGAAGACAAGCATATTTCGCAGGTACTTCTTTATGTCATGAGTATGCAAAAATCCCTCAACTATCAAAAAGCAAAATAAGGGAAATGCAATTCTGCCAAGAACATGAAGCACATCCGAAGCCTCGCTTAGAATCGCCCACTGCTCGTCTGATATCTGATTGTACGATGCGTGAGTCAGGATTCCATTGGTCAGGACGATCCTGCTTACATGATCGAGAACCATCGAGATGGCCGCTATTATCTTTAATGTGCTGCCGCTAATTCCGTATCTATCTGTTTTCATTTTGTTTTCCTTTCGTTGGGTGGGCCGTCGGGGGTTCAGCCTGCTCCGCAGGCGGCCGCTGCGGCGCTCCGCGCCCCGACGGGTTCGAACCCATGAAAGGGCGACAAAAAAGACGGCCAACCGAAGTTGACCGTCTCAACAATCTTTGGGTGGGCCGTCAGGGGTTCGAACCCTGGACCTTGGGATTAAAAGTCCCCTGCTCTGCCAGCTGAGCTAACGGCCCGCGGGTGGCATTGTACCACGGTCTGGGACTATTCCCAACTCCATTGGCCGTTCTGGAAAATCACAACTTCACGTCCATCAGGCGTAATGCCCGTAATATCGATGTCGTCCGTGCCGATCATAAAATCGACGTGCGTGCTCGAGACGTTAACGCCATGCTCCAGAAGCTCCTCCTTGGACATGTCATACCCACCCTCGATGCATTCGGGGAAACCGACACCTAGCGCGAGATGGCAGCTAGCGTTCTCGTCATAGAGCGTATCGTAGAACAGAACACCACTTTCGCGGATCGGCGTGTTCTTGGAAATGAGCGCGACCTCTCCCAGGTGAGCAGCGCCCTCGTCAGTATCGATGATACTTGCGAGCGTTGCCTTGCCCACGCGGGCGTCGTAGTCCACCACGCGGCCGCCCTCGAACTTAATCCAAAAATCGTCGATTTTATTGCCGTGGTGGATGAGCGGCATGGCCGAGTACACGATACCGTCGGCGCGCATGCGATCGGGCGAAGTGAAGACTTCCTCGGTGGGAATGTTGGGGAAGAAGGGGTGCCCATCGGGCGTCTTGCCCTTGCCGCCGGCCCACTCGTGACCCTTCGTCATGCCAATCGTCAGATCGGTTCCATTTGCCGCGGTGTAATGCAGGCAGTCGAAACGATTGTCGTTCAGGAAACGCAGGTTCTTTTCGAATGCGGCGTCATGGAGCTCCCAGTCGCTCTCTGGGTCCTGGCCATCGGCGCGAGCGGTGTGCAGAATCGCATTCCACAGCTTATAGATTGCAACCTCGTCGGCGTCTCCCGGGAACACCTCGCGCGCCCAAGCCACGACCGGAGCGCCGGCGATGCACCACGGATTGATGTTGTAATCCAGTCCACGGCGGAAAACTTTGCACTGCGTGTTCTTTGCCTTAGAAGCTGCAGCGGGCTTAGCGGGATCGATGCCCTTAAGGGCGGCGGGGTCCGCACCCTCGATAAAGACAAAGCAGGCACCATCCTGGGCCAAGGAATCCAGCTGCATGCGCTTCCACTCGGACGTCTGCTCAAAATAGCTTTTCTCGACATGCTCGTACGTGAGCCTCGTCACGGCATCATCGGCCCAAATGACCGTCACGTGGCCGGCGCCGGCAGCATAGGCCTCCGCGACCACCACGCGCGCAAACGGCGCGCACTCGACCGGAGACTGAACGACGACCTCCTGGCCGGGCTTGACGTTTACGCCCTTGCGGACGACCAGGCGCGCGTAGTTTTTAATCTTGGGCTCCAGGGCCTTCATGCCCTCCAGAGCCTCTTCGACCGTCAGGGCAGCTCGAATCATGTGCCACTCCATCTATCTATAGAACAGTAAAAAGGCGCGCCGCAAAAACGACGCGCCTTATATCTTAGCGATAAGTATGTATGCAAACGCTACTTCTTCTTGGAGTCCTTCTTGTCCTCCTCGGCAGCCGCGCGCTCAATAAGAGCGTTGAGCTTGTTCTCGGACATGCCCTCGGCCTGCGCGCGGTACATGTTGCGCAAGGGACGAATACGAGCGAAGTCATAGATAAAGTCGCCCAAAATGATGACGTAGGACAAAACAATGCCGACCATCTGGACAGGGCTGGACACCATGCCAGCGGGAGCGAAGTACAGCGAGGCCCAAATTGCCACGACGAGCACCATGCCAATGGCGAGCACAATCCACCAGATGCGACGGCGCTTGGTGTAGTCCTCGTCCTGCTTGAGGAGGATATTCGACACCGTATAGATGCGGTCCTCCTTGGCGCGCTGCTTAGCCTTGCGGGCGCGCTTCTCCTCTTTAGAGAGGCCCTCGAGGTTCTCGCCCTTCTCGAGCTCTTTGCGGCGTGCCTTAGACGAAGCCGGCACGACGCGAACGGAGCTCGCTGCTTGGCGGGCGGGCTTAGCAGATGCGGCAGACTTGCGCGCAACCCCGGTAACTTCGTGGGATTGCGTGCGCTTGTTCGTGGCGCTACGGGTACTCACTTATGCGTTCTCCTTCATGCTTGTGAACTGGGAGCCCGTGATGATCTGGAAGGCCTCGCGATAGCGCTCGGACGTGCCATCGATGACCTCGGCGGGCAGGTGCGGGGTCTCCCCCGTCATATCCCAGTTGGCCTTGAGCCAATTGCGGACGAATTGCTTGTCGTAGCTAGGCTGGATCTTGCCCTCCTCGTAGCTGGCAGCAGGCCAGAAACGGCTGGAGTCGGGCGTGAGGCACTCGTCGATCAGCGTGACCTTGCCATCAATAACACCAAACTCGAACTTGGTGTCGGCGATGATGATGCCACGGGTCGCGGCGTACTCGGCAGCGGCCTTGTAGATCTTGAGGGACAGGTCGCGAATCTGCGCGGCGACGTCCTCACCCACGATCTCGCAGCAACGCTCGAACGAAATGTTCTCGTCGTGATCGCCGATCTCGGCCTTCGTGGACGGCGTGAACAGCGGCTCGGGAAGCTTGGAGGCCTCGGTCAGACCCTCGGGCAGCTGGATGCCGCATACGGTGCCGTTCTCGTCATAGGTCTTCTTGCCCGAACCGGTCAGATAACCGCGGACGATGCACTCGATAGGAATCGTCTGGGCTTTCTTGACCAGCATGGCGCGGCCGGCGAGGTAGTCACGATACTCGGCAAACTCCTCGGGGAAATCCGCCGGATCGATGGAGACGAGATGGTTGGGAACGATGTCGGCAAACTTATCGAACCAGAATGCCGAGATGCGGTTGAGCACCTCTCCCTTAAACGGAATCTCGTCGGGAAGAATGAAGTCGAACGCAGAAATGCGGTCGGTGGCGACCATCAGCAGGTTTTCACCGGCATCGTAGATATCACGAACCTTGCCACGGGAATCCGGACGACGCTCCATCGTAGTCACGTGAGTCACTCCTTACCAAAATACGACAGTAATGCGGGTTCTTTCCCGCACGTTTTCGCAAACTCGGAGCGGCAGGGACGAAACCCCTCCTTCACCGAATAGCGAAAAGCTAGTGCTCCATTGTAGTAGATGCCGCGTCCGCCGTGTGCTCGCGAGGCAGATGAATCGTAAAAGTCGTACCCTTTCCAAGCTCCGACTCCACGGATATGTAGCCGTGATGACGTTCGACAATCTGCTTGGTCACGGCGAGGCCCACGCCCAGGCCACCCGCCTCGCGGGCGCGACTGGCGTCGGCACGCCAAAAACGACCGAAGATGCACGACAGGTCTTCCTTGGCGATTCCAATGCCCGTGTCCGAGACCGCAATATCGACGTGTTTACGGTCACTGAGCACCGACACCACGACCCATCCGCCCTCGGGGGTATAGCGCATGGCATTACTCATGAGGTTGATGACGCATTGCGTGATCATGTCGGGATCTGCCTCGACAACGTCATCGTGGCCCTGCGTCTCATCTGCAAAGCGCAAACGCAGGTCACGGTCGGCAAACAAGCGCTCCTGGCCATTCACAATCGAGCGCACAAACGGCACCATATCCACCGGCTCCAGGTTGAGTGGCGCGGTACTGTTTTCCATGCGCGACAGGTCGAGCATCTGCTGCACCAGACGGGCCAGACGACGCGTCTCGGATGCGACCGTTTCCAGGTGTTCGTCATCGGTGGGATACACACCGTCTTGCATGGCCTCGACCGTTGCAAGCATGGCCATGAGCGGCGTGCGCAGCTCGTGGGCAACATCAGAGGTCAGGCGCTTCTCGTGCTTCATATCCTTTTCGAGTGAGGTGGCCATCTCGTCGAAGGTCTCTCCCAGCTGATCGATCTCATCATCGCCGCGCAAGCCCGTACGAGCGGACAGGTCTCCATCGCGAATCTGCTTGGCGGTGCTGGTAATACGATGAATCGGCTTGGTGAGCATGCGCGACATGAGCGCTCCGATAACGACCGAGATGCAGACGGCCACAACCGCGGCAAGGGCCATGGCGTTAAAGGTCTTCTCTCTGAATGCCGAGTCTGCCCTGGTGAGCAGGGCATCGGAGCCAACCGCCCACAATTTGACCTGACCCACGTGCTCGCCGGAGGACGTCACGATCTCAACGTTGGCAACACTATTGGAATCGGTGGGAGCAGACGAGACTGGGCTGTGCGATGCCCTCTTTCCGCTCGCATCGTCGGTCGTCGCCTGATTTTCG
This sequence comes from uncultured Collinsella sp., assembly GCA_937937835.1. Lineage (GTDB taxonomy): Bacteria > Actinomycetota > Coriobacteriia > Coriobacteriales > Coriobacteriaceae > Collinsella. The sequence continues at coordinate 4,767 of CALDBJ010000097.1, read as the reverse complement.
CGTACATCGGCAGTAGCGCTTGCCGAGGGCCACGAGTCGTCGTAGACGATGACGCCCTTTTTATTGACGACCTGCATACCAAGATCGTCGGACACCAAACTCGATGTCGCGACCGTACGCAGCTCCCCCGCAGTCCAAGAACCGTTTTCCTCATATGACGTTGCCAACTTTTCGGCAGCGGAATTGGCGATTTCGACAATATTGGAGCGCGTGTAATCCGTAAAAACCGTGCCCCATACAACGGAGACTACGCCCACCAGCACCAATACCGTCATGAGCGATGTCAGGGCAAAAGCCAGGGCCATGCGCGAGGGATAGCTCATCGTTGGCCGTGAATCGGAACGAGGCGTGTTCCAACTAGCCTTGGAACCCGCCTCGTTCTCCTGCTTATGCTTTTGCCCGATTTCAAAGCGCGCAGGTGTCATATGTGATTTCCTTTATTTCTCGTCCGACTTATCGGTCTTGGTCGGAGCCTCGAAGCGGTAGCCGACACCGTGGACGGTGTAGAGCCACTTGGGCTTCTTGGGGTCGTCGCCCAGCTTGGCGCGAAGGTTCTTCACGTGGCTGTCGATAGTGCGCTCGTAACCCTCAAAGTCGTAGCCGAGCACCTTCTCGACCAGCTCCATGCGGTTGTAGACGCGGCCGGGGTGACGGGCAAGCGTGGTGAGCAGCTTGAACTCGGAAGCCGTCAGGTCGACTTCCTTGCCCTCGACCAAAATCTTGTGGCCCGAGATGTCAATGACCAGATCGCCAAAGTCGAGCACCTCGACGGCCGGCTCATCGGCCTGGTGGGCACGGCGGAACAAGGCGCGCACGCGCGCGACAAGCTCGCGCGGCGAGAACGGCTTGATCAGGTAGTCGTCGGCACCGAGCTCGAGACCGATAATACGGTCCTCGATCTCGCCCTTGGCCGTCAGCATAATGATGGGGACATCCGAGGTGTCGCGAATGGTGCGGCAAACGCGCTCGCCGGGAATCTTAGGGAGCATGAGGTCGAGCACGACCAGGTCGAACTGATGCTTCTCGAACTCCTCGATAGCGGACTGGCCGTCGCCCACGCCCACAACCCAATAGCCCTCGCGCTCGAGATAGGCAGCGACAGCGTCACGGATTGCCTTCTCATCCTCGACCAGCAGAATCTTTTTTGCATCTGAAGCCATAACACGGCCCCCCTGTCTCAATTAGCTAAGAACAAGCTCATTTTAACGCACCTGAGCCCACCGGGTATCGCATGGGTGCGATAGCTCGGCGGGCGGTACTCATAGTCACAACGCGCTTATTCCCCTGTCGACGCCTTTTTAACCCCTCGGAGACTAAAGAGAGAACAAGCGAGCGGTAACCGTCTCGGGAATCCCCTGACTGTTACGCACCGTTGCGTACGTTAAGAACGAGTTCGATTTACCCGCCGTAGCAGGATAATCGCCATACTCCAAGGCTCGGTCGGGCGACAGAAGCGAGCCGTAGGTCTTAGCCGAAGTGTCAATCAAAAAATGCGACGCCTGAACTTTAACCAGGTATTTGTTTTTCCTTCCCGCGGCGCACGCGAGCGGCTCACGCGAAAGGAAGAGGTACGGCCCGCCCTCGTTACCGATATAGGTGCCCATATTGCCCAGGCTACCCACACCGCTATACGTCGCCTCAATGGAGAACACGAAGGTGTCTCCCATATACACGGCCTCGAAGGGCGAAACCGACGAAGGAAGCACCAGCTGAGCTCGCTTCGTGTTGTTGCCGTCAGTCAGGTCGATCGCCGTCATACCGTAATAGACGCCCTCATCATTGTGCACGCGGGGCGAGATGGTCAGGATGCCGTCGCTCACACGCGGGGCGGATGCGAAACGGCCCGTCGACTTCCAAATAGTCTCAGGCTTGGACTCGCTGGGCGACTGACGGTAGCAGTACGAATCGTTACTCGTCTTGGTGCCGCCGGACGAAGGCATCTTATACCAGATGACCGACGACCCATACGCTGTGAAGAGCGGCGGATCGTAGTTCTCGCCACCGCGGTCGAGCTCGACAGCGTTGCCGGTAAGGGAGGAGCCTGCAAGGTTTTGCGCATAGAGTTTCCAAGACGCATTGGCAAAGTTCATCTCGACCCACGCGAACACGCCATCACCCGCGCGAACGTCGTAAAACGCATAACCGGTTCCCTCAACGGGATCCTCAATAAGTGTGGTAAGCGAGCCATCGCCCAGATTGAGCACACCAAGCGTATTGGCATGCAGGGCAGAAGCAGGCGCCATCATCGCGGCAGCGTAGTCGCCATCGCAGTAGTACAGCAGCGTACCCAGAGGCAGCGTCCACGACGCCGCCGGCTCAAGATCGATGTCGACTGCCTCGTACTCATCCGTAATCGAGATGATCTTGGAATCGTCCTTGATAACCTGCGGCTCGCCGGCGGCATCATCGCTGGTGCCCGTTTTTTTCGAGCATCCGGCAAGCACCGTGGCAGCGCCCGCGGCAGCCCCACCGAGTACAAAGCCGCGACGCGATATTCCGTTCTTGATGTGATCGGCGATACCCATTAGGCGATCTCGGTGCGAGCGGCCTCGATAGCGCGTGTAAGCTGGTCGGCGCAGGAGGTCTTTTTCATACCGCAGGTATTACCGGCGAGAACCTCGATTACGCGATCGGCAGGAGCGCCCTCGACCAGCTTGGAGATAGCCTTGAGATTGCCGTCGCAGCCGCCGGTAAACTCAACGCCCATCACCTTGTTGCCGTCATCGGAAAGATCAAGGTGAATATTGCGAGCACACACGCCCTGAGGCTTGTAATCAAACGAAATCATGCGATCCCCTCTCAGAATGTTATTCGAGACGACTATTATCCCCGTCTTTCCCTAAATGCAACGAGGCGCTTTGCCGGCAACACACATTACCAGCAAAGCGCCCTAAAAAGCTAACGTTATGCCCGAACCTACTCGAAGCTCAGCTGCTCCAGACGATCAAAGACCGTGTCGATACGGGTGAGGAAGTCCCACGGATCAAAGATCTCGTCGAGCTTCTCCTGACTGACGGTGCAGCGCGGGTCGGCCTCGAGACGCTCCTTAAAGGTGGGGCCGGAGACACAATCCTGTACCTCGTGCCAAGTTGCCATGGCGTTCTCCTGCACAATGGCGTACGCGTCCTCGCGGGTGATGCCCGTGTCGACGAGGGCGAGCAGCACCTTGGAGGAGAAGATGAGACCGCGGGTCTTATTGAGGTTGGCCATCATGCGGGCAGGGTACAGCTGCAGGCCGTCGATAACGCGGATGAGGCACTGGAACATGTGGTCGAGGGCGATGAAGCTATCGGCCTGGGCGACGCGCTCGGCAGAGGAGTGCGAAATGTCACGCTCGTGCCACAGGGCGACGTTATCGAAGGCAACCTGGGCGTTGGACTTCACGACGCGCGACAGACCGCAGACTTTCTCCATGGTGATGGGGTTGCGCTTGTGCGGCATGGCTGAGCTGCCCTTTTGGCCCTTACGGAACGGCTCCTCGGCCTCGAGCGTATCAGTCTTCTGCAGATTGCGGACCTCGGTAGCGATGCGCTCGCAGGTGGCTGCGGTGGTGGCGAGAACGCCGGCGAGATAGGCGTGATGGTCGCGGCTGATAACCTGCGTGGACAGCGGGTCGTGAACCAGGCCCAGGTGCTCGCAGACATACTCCTCGACGAACGGCTCGATGGAGCTGTACGTGCCGACAGCGCCCGAGATGGCACCAAAGGCAACATTCTTGCGGGCGTCCTCAAGACGATCCAGATCGCGCTTGAGCTCCCAGGCCCAAGAGCCAAACTTCATGCCGAAGGTCATCGGCTCGGCGTGGATGCCATGAGTGCGGCCGGCACAGAGCGTGTTGCGCTCCTCAAAGGCGCGACGCTTGCAAATCTCGCCGAGCTTCTTGACGTCCTCGATGATCAGGTCGCAGGCCTGGGTGAGCTGGTAGCACAGGGCCGTGTCGCCCAGATCCGAGCTGGTCATGCCATAGTGAACCCAGCGGCTGGGCTTGGGGTCGCCCTCGGGAACATCGGCATCGATGTATTCCTTCATGTTGGTCAGGAAGGCAATGACGTCGTGGCGCGTGACTTCCTCGATCTCATCGACCTTCGCCTTCTCAAAGTTGGCATGGTCGCGGATCCACTGGGCCTCGTCTTTGGAAATACCGATCTTGCCGAGCTCCGCCTGGGCCTCGCAGGCCAGAACCTCGATCTCCTGCCAAATGGCGTACTTGTTCTCGAGGGAGAAGATGTGTCCCATCTCCGGGCGGGTATAGCGATCGATCATAGCGGCTCCTTTTTGGTTATTGGCACGTTGGTCGTAACCCATCCATTGTACCGTGCGCAGGTGCAAGTATGGGCAGCAGGCATTAACCTAACATTTTGGAATTGGAGCGAGCAACGGAACGTCCGCGTATTTGCTTCGCAAATCCGCACCGGCTTCAGGCGAGCCCCTCAGCTTCACGAAGCCGAAGGGGAAGACTTTGTTGAATTAGTCGTCCCCATGTCTCCCGCGCCCGGTAGAGCGGGCAACGGGACGTCTGCGCATTTGCTTCGCAAATACGCACCGGCTTCAGGCGAGCCCCTCAGCCTCACGAAGCCGCGGGGGAAGACTTTGTTGAATTGGCCGTCCCCATGTCTCCCGCACTCGATGGAGCGGGCAACGGGACATCCGCGTATTTGCTTCGCAAATCCGCACCGGCTTCAGGCGCCTGTCGGCGCCTTCGCCTGCTCGCTACAAACGCTTCGCGGTTGCTTTACGCTCGCACCCTGTCGGGTTCGAGGCCCGGCG
>CALDBJ010000096.1 GCA_937937835.1 uncultured Collinsella sp. | reverse complement strand
GCGTTTGGCGGTCAGCCGTCGGCGCGCTTACACCAACATTTCCGACGCGATCTGTTCAAGAAGCCCAGGGCAACTGGCGCACGTGCATGAATGGCATCTTCAGGCAACTCGAGAAGCATGGCATCGGGCTTCTCTCGAAACGACCTATCGAGAGCTTTCCGATAAAGACATTGAGTTTTTGCTCGCGATGCTGCCCGATTCTGGCCCCAGCAGGGTCTCGGAGATAGCCAAACGCATGGGCGTCGCCAGCAACTACACAAGCCAATACAAACGCCGCCTCCTGGAGGACGGCGTCATTGGAGAGCGCGGGCGTGGTCTCGTTGGCTTTGACATTCCCGCGTTCAGGGAATTCTTGAACGAGAAGGCGTTTTAGCACGCCGGAATTGTCCGCGGAAGCATCAACGCATGGCAATCAGCATTCCTCTTGGTAAGGATAGCAAGCATTTTCCACCAACACCGATTGCCATGCGTTCTTCTTGTCCTTAGGCGAGCTTGCGAGCGAGCTCTCGCACCTCTTCCAACTTGGGCGAGGAGGCCATGCTGTCGCGCTCGGTCATGCCGCTAATGGTGACAATGCCCTGGTCCTCCCACTTGCAGTACGCGCATGTGGCCCTATACATAGCAATCGCCGCATCATAGACGCCCTCGCTGTGGCTATCGAGCAAAAGGGCCGTCTTGGTGAACGGGAAGCCTGTAGCACCGAAGGCGTACAGGCGGTCGATGGCGGCCTTCTCCTGCGCAGTGATATCAAACCAGTAGATAGGCGAAGCGAAGACAACCATATCGGCGCCTTTCAGCGACTCGATCACGTCGGCCATGTCATCCTTCTGCACGCAAGTGCCCTCATGGGCGAAGCAATACTGACACCCCAGGCAACCAGCGATTTTCTTGCTGGCAACACGGACGACCTCGACCGTATTGCCGCCCTCACGCGCGGTCTCGGCAAACGCCTCGACCATGGTGTCGGTATTGGCGCCCTTGCGCGGGCTACCACTCAATACAACGATATTCATAAGAATCTCCCCCCTTCATGCCGCAGGCGCGCGGCACACATTTTGTTGTAACCAAAACAGATGGAGCTATGCAGTCGCCTCGTTTCAGCTACTTCCACTTAGTAATAGGAGCCACTGGTCAAAAGCCTGTCAACATCAAAACAAGTTTTCAATCTATCGATTCTACGTGAGGCAATGGTCCCCATTTGATGCCCGCACTGTTTGCGCACTAGGGAGCAAAAGAATCTGGCCGCCGCTCAAATAAGATCACCGCCATCTTGCATAAACGACGCCATGTTAAGGTGCCTGACGCCATCCCTCTCCTGCAATAGAGGATCAAGCGTGAACAAGTAGCGCGGATACCCATCCCTGATGTGGCCGAACGGCCTGTACTCGCGCTCCTCGACGCCTCTGTCGGCAATCGACATAGAGACCTGGATATAGGCGTAAGCATTGCGCCTACGAGCGATGAAGTCACACTCGAGCTTCCCAATACGGCCCACAGAAAGCTCGTACCCGCGCGATGCAAGATAGAGGTAGAGCACGTTCTCCAACGCCGGTCCGTAGTTAATCCTCGCATCCGTGTTCATGGCGAAATAGAAGCCGGGATCAGCCAGGTAGTACTTCTCTTCGCGGATAAGCGATCGCCGAGACTTGAGATCGAACCTCGAGCAGCGATAAAGGATCTTCGCGTCAACAAGAATCTGGATATACCGATTGAGCGTTTCGCGCTTGATGGGAATCTTCTCGACATCATTGAAGTACGCAAGGAGGTTCTTCAGGTTCGTCGGCGCACCAAAGTTGTTGATGAGATACGTCTGGACGGCATCGAAAACCGAGACATTCTTAATTTTGTTCGAATGTTTTACGTCCTTTTCAAAGATCTCATGAATAACACTCTTGATATAGGTGCGCTTTTCATCCTCGCCCTCATACTCAAGCGCTTTGGGAAAGCCTCCAAGAGTCAGGTACTCGGTAAACTCTCCCACGAGAAGGTCATTGACAGGCTTGCCGAGAAAACGCTTCATATCGATATATTCCGCAAAATCGAGTGGAAACACCTCGAACTCGATATAGCGACCCGTCAGCTTTGTAACAAGCTGCCCAGAAAGCAGATATGAATTCGAACCGGTAATGAAGATGGACCAACCGCCATCTGTCCGGTAGCCGTTGATGAGCAGCTCGAATTCCTTGACGTTCTGAATCTCATCGATGAAGAGGTACTTCGTCCCCTCAGTGTCTGCTGGGGTCGACATGTCAATCAGATTTTCGAGCTCATCGGTCGTCTTGACCTTCCTGTTCTCCCGTGAGTCAAGGTCGATATAGATGATGTGGTCGCTCGCTACACCGGATTCCACAAGTTCGTCTGCGATTGATTGCATGAGGCAGGATTTACCGCACCTGCGAACACCGGTGATCACCTTGATCATCCCGTCATCGTGGTAGAAACCACGCATTCGCTTTAGATACTTTTCACGTCGGTATATACGCAAGATGCACCCCTCCCCCCTTTTTTTCAGCGTCCATTTTATCAGTTATGGGGTACTTTTTTACATTTTATAAAAAAGCATACCGATAACTCATTCTCACTTAGTTTCGGAAGTCGAGCAGGCGGTCGCGGCAGTACCCGTACTGCGCCCGGCGTGCCTCGATCTCGGCAGGGATACCGTCGGCGAGCGATTTCGTTAGGGAGTCGAAGCGGTCGAGGACATCGACGACCTTCCGCCGGGTGGCGATGGATGGGGCGGGAATCTCGACTCTCGCTAAGTCCACAGGCGCGACTTCGATTGCCTTTTTCGATTTAGCGTATTGCTCTTCAGATCATCGTGGTGTGCTCGTAGCCGCGCTCCACGAGGAGCCGCTCGGCAACGTCGAGAATCTTCTCGACCGTCTCCTCCGGGTACTTATTGCGTGCCACGGGCACCTCCGTCCTTGTTATCGCGATAAACATACCATGAGTGGCGTACGGGTCGAGAAGGGCTGGCGCCAAAAGAGCCCAACGGCCGTTACGCCTTGATTATCGACTTCATCCGAACACCTCCCACATTCATCCGCACATGTGCGG
>CALDBJ010000095.1 GCA_937937835.1 uncultured Collinsella sp. | reverse complement strand
CATAGCCGGAATTCGGCCAACAACGGGAATGCCCAGGAGCTCTTCTGCCTCTTCGGCACCGCGGATGCGGGTATTGAGCATGTCTGCCAAAACGACATAGGCAACTGCGATAAAGATACCGGCGAGGAACGCGACAGCAACGTACAGCGTGCGCTTGGGGCCGCTGGGGACTTCGGGAGTCTTAGCCTCGTCGATAACGTTGATGCTCTGGGCAGCGCCGACGTTCTGAGCGACCGTACTCACCGAGCTGGCCATGGCCTTTGCGACCTTAGCCGTCTCCTTGGCATCGGTGCCGGTAACCGAAAGCGTAATGACACGCGTGGTGGTCTCGGAGGAAACAGACACCTTGTAGTCATCCAGGTCAGCAAGGCCCAGCTCATTGGCAGCACCGCTCTTAACGCTATCGCTATCCAGCAGCGTGGCGATATCGTTGGAAAGCATCTGGCTCGCCGAGAGATCGTTGTAGCTCATCTGACCGCTATCGTCGGTTTTGGCGAGAATGTACATGCTCGTCGTCGCGGTGTAGGTGTTGTCCATCGCAACGAAGGACACGATGCCCATGGCGATCGCGCAGACCACCGGAAGGGTGATGACCAGCTTAAGGTGCTTCTTCAGCAGCTGGAACAGTTCGAGAAGGGTCATGCAGCTTGCCTTTCATTTCCCCAGTTCGGATTGACAAAACTGTCCGTATGTTATCGCATCTTTTTACCGAGACCAAACTCTATACATAAGAAACAGGCTCTCCTGTAAAAATGTCGGAAGCAATCGTAAAATTGCACAACAACGCCGCACCCGAAAGTCAAATGCGGCGTCTGCATCAATATCTATGTTGTATCGCTATGCGAATGGCTCGTCCTGCCGTATGGGAAACGTCACCGTAATGGTGGTTCCCACGCCCAACTCGCTCGACAGATCGAGCGTGGCGTGATGATACAGGGCCGCATGCTTGACAATTGCAAGCCCCAGACCGGTTCCGCCGCGCGCCTTGGACCTACTCTTGTCCACGCGATAGAACCGCTCAAATACCTTGCCCTGTTCTTCAGGCGCGATACCGATTCCCGTGTCGGCGACCGCAAGGAACGGATGGCCTTCGTCGTTGGTGCCGCACTGCAGCGTAACCGCACCGCCGGGTCGATTGTAGCGGATGGCGTTGCTCGCCAGATTATAGATGAGCTCGTCAATCAAGCGCGACACGCCTTCGATGACCACAGGCTTGGTCTCATGACTTATCGTCACATTCGCCTGACGGGCGACCTGTTCAAGACGCTGCTCAACCGCGTAGATGGCACGCGAGAGCTCAATAGGCTCCGTGGAACCAATGGGCACCGCCTCGCCCTCAGTTGCACGCTCGGCCTCGTCCAAGTTAGACAGCGTAAGGATATCGTTGACAAGCGCTGCCAAGCGGCCCGCCTCACGATAGATGCGACCGCCAAAGTTGCGCAGGTCGCCCTCGCCCTCGACCATGCCGTTTGCGATGAGCTCGGCATAGCCCGAAATCGCCGTAAGCGGCGTCTTGAGCTCATGGGTGATATTCGCCGTGAACTCGCGGCGCATACGGTCGTTGTCCGCCAGCACCGCCATTTGGCGCTTGAGCTCCTGGCGCTGCGACTCAATACGCTCAAGCATGGGGACCATCTCGGCATAGGCGTGCTCATAGCTACGGCGTGGGTGGTCCAAATCCACCTCTTGCAACGGCGCGATGATGGCACGGGACTCGCGGCGCGCCATAAAAAACGAGAGTACCGCACCCGCTGCTGCGATAAGCAGCATCGGCGCCACCATCGACAGCAAAATCGCCGCAACGCCAGGCTGGGCCTGCGCCAAGCGGACAACCTGGCCGTTATCAAGGGCGACGGCGCGATACAGCATAATCTCGTCGAGCGTAGAGCTTGCGCGCTCCGCGGAACCCGAACCACTCTCAAAGGCCTCGATGACCTCGGGGCGATCGCCATGGTTGGGCAGTGTGGAAGGCGACGCCTCGTTGTCGTAGGCAACCGATCCATCCTTGTTAATCAGCGTGATGCGCAAGTCCTCTCGATCGAGGCTACGCAAGAACGGGATGGGCTCCTGCTGCTCGTCGAGGGCGGCAGCAATGAGCTCGGTTTCTTGCGCCAGGTTGGCACTCGTGGCATCCGCCAAGGTGTTTTGCACAAAGAACGCACCCAGCACCGTAAACGCCACGATAACCGCCATGGCGCAGACAAAGATCGTCACAAAAACGCGGTGCGACAGCGTATGTTTTCCCTGGGGGGCGAAGACCACGGGTTACTCCTCCGATGCGGTGGCCGCGGTGTCGTCACCTTCGGCACCATCACCGGCAGAAGGCTCGGCCAAGCGGTAGCCCACGCCGCGCACGGTCTCGATGGCGCTGGCATGCTCGCCCAGTTTTTGGCGAAGCGTCTGCACGTGCACGTCAACGGTGCGCGAACCGCCGTCGAAGTCCCAGCCCCACACGCTCTGCAGCAACGACTCGCGGGTAAAGACCACGCCGGGCTTGCGCATGAGGTACTCGAGCAGGTCGAACTCGCGCAGGGTGAGCTTAAGCGACTCGCCGGCAACAGTCACCTCACGATGGCTGGGCGAGAGCACGATGTCGCCCACGCTGAGCACATCGCTTGCCTGTTTGACCATGCCGCCGCGACGCAGCAGTGCGCGGCAGCGGCTGGCGAGCTCCATGAGCGAAAACGGCTTAGTCAGGTAATCGTCGGCACCGCCATCGAGCGCCATCACCTTGTCGAGCTCGGTATCCTTGGCGGTAAGCATCATGATGGGCACCGTCGCCGTCAGGCGATCGGCACGCAGTCGACGCATAATCGCCAAGCCATCGGTATCGGGCAGCATGATGTCGAGCAGGACGGCATCGGGTACCCGTCGCGCCACGGCAGCCTTAAACTCACCGTCGCACGAAAAGCCTTCGGCCTCAATCCCCTGCTTGCGCAGCGCATAGACCGTCAAATCCCTGATGTTGTCATCGTCCTCGACGTAATAGATCATGTTGAACCCCTTTGCGGCCGGCATGACCGCATCTTAACCCTAAAGGTACCTTTACTAGATGGTATCAGCCAAAACGCCCCGTCAAATAATCCGCCGTGCGCGGATCGGTCGGATTCTTGAAGAGTTGCGCGGTGGGCGCGTGCTCCACCAGCTCACCCAGCAAAAAGAATGCGACCGAATCGGAGATACGCGCCGCCTGCTGCATATTGTGCGTAACGACCACGAGCGTGCAGGTCTCTTTGAGCTCGCAGGCCAGCTGCTCCACCACCAGCGTCGACACAGGGTCGAGTGCCGAGGTCGGCTCGTCCATCAGCAGAATGTCGGGCTGCACGGCAAGTGCGCGGGCGATGCACAGACGCTGCTGCTGGCCGCCCGAAAGACCCAGACCCGACTCTTTGAGCTTGTCCTTGACCTCATCCCATAGCGCAGCGCGACGAAGGGAATCCTCGACCAGCTCGTCGAGCACGACGCGGTCGCGCACTCCCATGCCGCGAGGACCGTAGGCGACGTTGTCGTAGATGCTCATGGGAAACGGGTTGGGGCGCTGGAACACCATGCCCACGCGCTGGCGCAAGCGGCAGATGTCGTAGTCGCCCAGGATATCTTGACCATCGAGCGCAATCTTGCCCTCGATGCGGCAATCCTTGATGCCGTCGTTCATGCGGTTAAAGCAGCGCAGCAACGTGGACTTTCCGCAGCCCGAAGGCCCGATGAACGAGGTGATCTGCTTGTCGCGGATCTTGATATTCACGTCCTTGAGCGCATGATGGTCGCCATAGAACAGGTCGAGGCCCTCGACATCGATGCGCGTCGGCGAGGCGGCAAGATCCTCTGCCGTGGGGCGAGTCGCATCCCCAACCTCGCGCTCGCGCGCGGCCTCGGCCTGCGCTTTCATGAGTTCTTCAAGCTCCGTGGGCTCCACAGCCGCAGCAGCCGTCATACCGCATACCTCCACATCGATATCAATTCAGCAGTATCGATAGTAGGAATCGCGGCTCATATGCACGTGAGCGCATTGTCAAGTGTTTGTAAGGGCACACTGGCTATGCGGCGGGCAGCTCGATGGTGAATATCGTGTGTTCGGGCGTCGATTCACATGCAACGGTACCGCCGTGCGCGCATACGATCTCCTTGGCGATGGCAAGCCCCAGTCCAGCGCCGCCGCGATTGGTCGCACGCGCCGCATCCAGGCGATAGAACTTCTCAAAGATCACCTTGAGCTTTGCCTCAGGGATGGGATCGCCCTGATTGATAAAGCGCACGCGCACGCCACCGCCGTCCCGGCGTCTGGCCTCGATCGTGATGGTCGAGCCCTCATAGCTATAGGCAACGGCGTTTTTCATGATGTTGTTGAACACGCGAGCCATCTTGTCGCCATCCACGAGCACCGTCAGGTCCTCGCGAATATCAACTTGGGCTTCCTTATGCTGCTCGTTGAGGATGGGATAGAACTCGTCAGCCACCTGAGCCAGCAGCAACCCCAGATCAACATAGCCGCGCGTGAGCACGATATCGTGGAAGTCAAAGCGCGTGATATCGAAGAACTCTTCGATGAGCGCATCGAGCCGGTGCGCTTTGTCGAGAGCCACGCCCGTAAAGTGCGCACGTTGCTCAACCGGCAGCTCAGGAGCCTCTTGCAGCAGCGAAAGATAGCCCACCACACTGGCAAGCGGGGTGCGTAGGTCATGTGCCAAGTACGTGACCAGATCGTCCTTGCGATGCGACTCGTCACGCAGAGCTTGCTGCACCTTGCGCTCACGGTCACGCACGCGGTTAAGGGCGCCCTCGACCTCCAAGAAGTCGCCGTCGATGTTATCCCAGGTGTCGGGGTGATCGATCAGGCGATCTTGAATACGAGCGGCCAGCACACAATCGGCATGCCGCTCGCCCTGCTCGTAGCCCTGGTAGTACAGGGCGCGGCCACACAAGAACAGCACGCACGCGGCAAGCGCCAGCACAAAGCCAAGCATGTTGAATACAAAGCCGGCATCGAACAGCACCGGCCCTTCGATGCCGCCGAGCGCCATGGCGCCAATCGCCAACGTCATGGCCCACGCGGCGCCGCCAATCACCACGCAGCGGCACACGATCTCAAATCGATCGATCAGCAAAAAGCCGACAAGCAGCACCGCCAAGATTCCGACGATGTTGTCGATGCCAATCAGCAGCAGGCTCAGCAAAAAGAGCAGCACCGTTGCAAGCGCGCGGTTGTCGACGACCAACCTCACGTATTCAAAGAGCCGATCGGGCACCTCGAACGCTTGCCTATCGTCTTTTGTCATATCAAGATCCTCACAAGCGAAAAGCGTTATTCGATGATGTAGCCGACGCCCCAGACGTTTTTGATAAAGCGTGGCTTTTGTGCGTCGTCGCCGATCTTTTCGCGCAAGTGGCGAATATGCACCATCACCGTATTGTTGGAGCCGGGCATAAAGTCCTCGTTCCACACCGCGCGGAACAGGTCCTCCACGGCCACCACGCTGCCGCGATGCTCGACCAGATACAGCAAGATTGAATACTCGGTGGGCGTGAGGCGAACCGGTGAACCGTCCACTGTCACGGAACGAGCATCGCGGTTGATCTCCAAGCCGTCGAGCTGAATGGTCGGCGACTCAGCCGCCTGTGCACGGCTACCGTAGCTGGTGTAGCGGCGAAGCTGAGCGTGCACGCGCGCGATGAGCTCCAGCGGACGGAACGGCTTAACCACGTAATCGTCCGCGCCAAGCGAAAGGCCCCCGATCTTGTCTTGCTGGGCATCGCGCGCCGTCAGCATGATCACGGGATAGGTATGGCTGGAACGGATCGTACGCAGCAGCTCAAACCCATCGATATCGGGCAGCATGACATCCAGCAGCGCCAGATCGAACTCATGCTCCAAGATTGCCTTGGTAGCATCGGCCCCACTATAGGCAATCTGGACATCAAAGCCCTCTTTTGTAAGGTAGATACCAACCAAGTCGGCGATGGCCTTCTCGTCATCAACTACCAGTATGCGCTCGTTCATGCGTGCTCCTCTCGCGCTCCATTATGCCCGAGGCGACGCACGCCACACACAACAAGCGTGTGTGATTAAGTCGGCCTTAAGCACCCTTGTGCCCGTTCGGGTGCGGATGTGGACCACGCGCGCACGCGATGATCGCCGACGCCGGCAAACGATATACTCTAGTTCCAGAAGAGACCATCCCGTCGAAAGCGAAATCTGTGAAGTCCCTCACCTCTTTTGCAAAGCGCTCAGCCCGGCTTGCCGCCGGCTTTGTCTGCGCTATCGCCCTTGCCGCTGGCGTGCCCACCGTCGCCGGCGCCCAAGTGCTCACGACCGACAATGTTTGCGGCAAAACCGCCGATGCGCGCGGCATCACGGCCGAAAACCTGCCCGATATCGATGCGACCAATGCCCTCGTCATGGGCAAAGACGGCACCGTCTACTATGCCCGCGATGCTGACAAACAGGTCAAGATCGCCTCGATCACCAAGGTCATGACCGCAATCCTAACCGTCGAGAATTGCAAGATGGACGAGAAGGTCACGGTGAGCAACGCCGCAGCCACCGTGGGTAATTCGACCGCCGGCTTGCTCGAAGGCGACGAGTTTACCGTGGAGCAGGCACTGCGCGGCCTGATGATTCCCTCTGGCAACGACGCCGCCATCGTGCTCGCCGAATATGTGGGCAAGAAGATCGACCCTAAGACCAAAGACGCCGAGGCCACATTTGTGAAGGCCATGAACGAGCGCGCTAATAAGCTCGGCTGCACCGGTACGCTTTTTGAAAACCCGCATGGTCTGGACTTTGATGAGTGGGCTGGCGATATGCACTCAACCGCACACGACGTAGCGCTGATGATGCAGGAGGCCATGAAAAACGACACGATCCGCGAGGTCGTAGCGAGCGAGGATTCCTGGATCGAGGTCACGGGCGCCGACGGCACCGACCATTCGCATTCCATGGACACGCATAACTATTTGCTGGGCCAAGATGGCAACATCGGCGGCAAGACCGGCACCACCGACGACGCGGGCTATTGCTTTACGAGCGCCTACAACCGCGACGGCGACGAGATCTACACCGTTATTTTGAACTCCACCACCACCGATCAGCGCTTTACCGATACCGCCACCCTTGCCAACTGGTACTACGACCACAAGGTGACGGTCGCAATCGCCAACACGCAAGAAAAGACCGCCAACGGCAACCCGCTTATGGCGCGCATTGGCCAAACCGACTGGACGGATAAGACGATCGACGCCACGCTCGCCGATCCTACGGCGCAAGCGACCGTGTTTTCCCTTGCCGGCGAGGTGACCGAAAAGGTTAGCTACGACGATCTTTCGGGCACGGTGCATGTGGGCGACAAGGTGGGCAGCGTTACGCTCAAGCAGGACGGCACCAAGATCGCCGTCATGGACCTGGTTGCCGACGAGGAAGGCTCGGGGCCGAATCCCATTGAGTGGCTCCTTGTGAAGCTCGACCGCCTGGGCCGCCGCATCGACAACCGCCCACTTGCGGCAGAGAGCGAGACCGTAGCCAAGGCTCCTGAGATGTAGGGCGCAAGAATAATAAGTCCACTGAAAGGAGGCGTCCGAAAGGATGCCTCCTTTTTGAGGGTTCGAATCCCCAGCCGCCATTCTTGATAATAAAAAAGGGTCCCAAATGGGACCCTTCTTCAAAGTCATACTGGCGGAGAGCTGGGGATTCGAACCCCAGATGCCCTTTTGGGGCATACTCGCTTAGCAGGCGAGCACCTTCGGCCTCTCGGTCAGCTCTCCGTAACAGCCGTTCTATAGTAACCAAACAGCCGAAGTTGGGCAAGGGGAATTTTGAGGCGTTTCCTCTTTTACCTCTCTTTTACCAGTAAACGTCTCAGTCAATCATCTCAACCTGTAACATCTGCAGGCCGTAATCCCCTCCAGATGTTACAGGTTGAGACAAAGATACAAGGACGGCCCCAGCGACAGCGCGGACAGCCCATTCTTTATTAGTCCTCTCGAACGGTCTCCAACAGATAATCGCGCATGTACGGAATTGCAAACGAAACACAGCCATAGCCCGCGGGCTCAATCAACCCCGCATCGATCAGACGCTTGCGATATGACCCAACTTTGTTCGCCGACAAACCCATCTTCTTGGCGATATCGCCGTTGGCGATATCGACGCCCTCGCATTGAGCCATCGCCGCGAGATACTGAAACTGCCGTTCCGACACCCTGCGCAGCGCTGGGGCAATCACCATAGCATTAAAGCTATCAAGAGCCGCCTGGATACCCTTACGAGCCGCCTCTTCGCTCACGCTCTCCGCCCCACTGCGCGCAGCAACCTGCCAAGCGTAATATCCGACCAGCTGGACCATAAAGGGATAGCCTGCCGAAGCTTTTGTTAATAGCTCAGCGGCACCTTTGTCGAGCTCCTTGCCCGCTCGTCTCATCGTATCCTCAAACGATCCGCCAACTTCAAAATCGGAAAGCCGAGTAAGTTCAACATGTTTGGCTCGCTGAAGGAACGTCAACGTATCATCCACCACCACGCCATCTACCGATGTCGGCAGCCCGGCGAAAGCGAAAGCGACATTCGCTCCTTGGCGGATCAAGAGCTGCATCTCATTGCCTAGCTCGCGCATTTCCTCAGTTGAGGCATCCTGGATCTCGTCGAGCGTAATGAGCAGACCACCGCGCTTCGCAGCATCGTACATCGCCTCGCCCAGATGAGAGGCCGACTTCGACATCTCCATGGAGCCAAGGCTGACCCCTAAAATCGATGGGGAAATCGAGATTGATTCAAGACGAACGTTTCGCTGCAGAGCCTCGAGGATTCTATTGCAAAAACCAGCATTGGAGGCAACGTCAACGACCTCGAATCCTTTTTTGCGTGCAAGGTCACCCAATGCATTAAGGAGCACCGTTTTACCTGTGCCTCGGACGCCCGAGATGCGCATGAGTCGATCGGGGGCACCAGGACCATTCTCAAGAGCCTCGGCAAAGTCATCCAAAACAGTGTCCCGTCCGATAAGCTCAGGCGGATTCATGCCCGCCGTTGGCTTAAAGGGGTTAACAGCTTTCGTCATTCTGCCCTCCTCTGCTAGTTTTAACAACTTTAACAAAGTTTAGCAACTTTAGCAGAGTTTAACAGTTTTAGCAGGCTCGGCGGCTTTATGCCTTACCAATCCTGCCGGGTCCTCCCGCCCGCGCCGATACAAATAGCGCGGTGCGGCCCCTCTATATCGCCCCTACCCCAGCGAGCGGTTGAGGGAGCCGAGCTCGTCGTTACCCATGGTACGCCACATTTGGAAGATGCAACCGCGCGCCAGGAAAAAGAAGCCGTTGTCGACCAGTTGCACAGCGGCATCTGCCAGCTGATTCGTCACGGCGGACACTGGCGGCAGCTCAAGTCCAGCCTTGCGGATGGTCTCGACCGCCTCCTCGAACGTCGGAGGCTCGCTGACGCCCATCTCGTTCATAAGGCCCTGCATTTCTTCCAGCGCGCTGCTGCCCGACTCCTCGCCGCGCGGCACCAGACGGTAACAAGCCAGCGCCAGGTCGAGCTGATCGCAATTCCAATAGGCAAACGCCAAGCGATAGAACAGGTAGCCAATTGCAGAACGATCGCTGGCAATACGTAGGCCGTGGCGCGCCACCTCGATAATCTCGTCAAAGCGCTCCAGACGCGCAAGCACGTTGATGAGCGCAAAGTGCGATTGCATGGACGAGCGCGCCAGATCGTAAAGATGGCGCACCTCGGGCAGCGCTCGTTCAAAGTCCTCTTGCTCGGCATAAAAGCTGCAGATCTCGTGCTGGGCAAAGTACAGCGCATCGGGCGCACGAAGGATTCGCACAGAGCGGTCTTCTTCCAACACCGGTAGCACCATGCGCACCAGCTGGTTATCGCAAAACTGCGTTTGAACCGGACCTGTCGCCAAAAGCTCGGCGACAGTGCACTTAGCCTCCAACTCCTCGACAAGACGGGAAAAGCCTTCAAAAGCACCTGTACGGTCTACTTTTGCCTGCTCGCGCAATTCAACAACACGGGCCACGTATGGGTCATCGTCCTCTTCCATGACCTCCAACTCGTCAGCCGTATCGGCAAGCAGCAGATCGCGCAGCGCCGGCGGCAGCGTGCGATGGTCATCACGCGGACGAGCATGAACCTCCGCAGGCTCAATCGTCTCCGGAGCGGTTGACTCATACGCCTCAAGCACACGCTTGCACGGCATATCGTTCATGTCCATGCTCTCAAGATCCTTGGCGACAGGCACGCAATCGGCCAGATAGGCCGCGCGCCCAAAGAAATACGTTGCAACAACGCGCTCGCCCTGCTCACTGTCGGGAGCAGCAATCTGCACATAGCAGCGCGTGATGCAGGTGCCCGCGGCAAAACACGCTGCCGCAAGCGTGAGTGCCACGCGCGCATCGTGCTCCGCGGCCCAGATCGCGCGCGTGTCCTCGTCCAGCTCGCGCCAGGCGTCATCCTGAGCGTCGTATTCACGTTGCAGCATGGCATCAACGACAGACTGCCCAAACCGAACGAGCATAATCCCCTCGGCAACGTTTGCCCGATAGGTATAGTCGAGCCGCGTGACCACGTTGAGCGCCTCAACGATTCGCGCAAAACGGGTGCGCACGTCCCACTCGCCGCCCGGCTGGCACGAAACCGTTCCCGGCTTGGCCCACGGGTTATCGCTCGAAGCCGTATCGAGCAGTCGGGGAACATCGTTGGTCGTCTTGGCGATATGCCACGCATCAAAGAGCGCGCAGCCCTCAAGGCTCGGCGAGGATGCCGCAGGGGCCAATCCGGCCCCGATGCGCTCAAGGATGCCGGAGAGGCGGTTGAGACGGCACTCGATGGCAAGCAGCATGTCAATCTCGTCCTGGTCCAACAGGCTACGATCAAAATTGAGATAGAAAATCTTTGAGCGATCAATGCGAGCCAGGCTCATCTCGGACTTAGCAGCGATGGTGCGCAGGCGGGGCAAGTCAATTTCGCTCATAAGGGCGGCGGCATAGCGCTCGATACCGCTCGGATTCTCGGCATGGTCAACGCGGTAAAGCAGCGTCTCGATAGCATCGGGGAGCGGTGCCGTGTTAAAGCCCAAAAACACCTCGACCGGCTCGGGCAACTTTACGAGCTTGATCTTGTCGACAACGTTTTGCATACCCTCGTCGAGTCCGCCGGCGTCCGCCGTGTTCACAATAGCGCTTTCGGAGTTGGCAAATATCACGTAGCGCAAGAACATCGAGGCCATGAACTCACCGTAAGGAAGGGCGCGGGTCGAATTCCATGTCTCGTGGTCGGACTGCTCGCGCATGGGGCCTTCGGGAGAGCCGGCAGTTTGCGCACACGCGCGCATTGCACCGTTGGCTTTCCTTACCATAATCTCACCAATACTGGAATCCGACTCGTCAAGGACCAGTTCCATGTCGGGATCGTTGGGCAGCGGAGCCTCGCTGACGGGGCGGTCCACCTTGTACACCTCACCCGAAACGCTTACGTAGCCCAAAAGCGACACATGACTTTTGCCAACGAACTCGACGACATAACAAGATTCATGCTGATCCTCGCCAAAGAGTTTCCAGACCACGCCATATGAGCGTCCCGCAGGCTGCTCGGGCATCGCCGGAAAGCGCTTCTTGGGATCGAGAAACCTGAGCTTGTATGTCGGACGCTCTGCCACGAAATATCACCCTGATCGGTCGTCTAGAGAAGGAGCAGTCGCGGATAGGCCGCGATACCTACTCGGAATCTTACACGAGTCGATAAGAAATCGTCCGCTTCACGCCCGCGCCTCGACCGAGGTTCGAATCCATGCAGTGCTTACGTAAAAGAAAAGCCCCCGTTGCCGGGAGCTTTAATCTCAAATGGTGCGGCGTATAGGATTCCGCGCATCCGCTGCGCGGATCCGCACCGGCTTCGCCCGCCTGCCGGCGTGCTCGCCCGCTCGCTAAAAACGCTCCGCGTTTTCTTGGCGCTCGCGCCTCGACCGAGGTTCGAATCCATGCAGCGGCGACATAAAAGAAAAGCCCCCGTTGCCGGAGGCTTCAAGTTCAATTGGTGCGGCGTATAG
>CALDBJ010000094.1 GCA_937937835.1 uncultured Collinsella sp. | reverse complement strand
CGTGCCCGCCGCCCGGGAGGGCGTTGCGTTTAGAAGATGGACCTAGCACTCCTTCTTCATGGCGTTGTAGCCAATCAGCACGGTCCAGACGTACGCGCAGGTCTTTGGGATCATCAGCATGCCGATAGCCGGAATAACCTCGGCCCACAGGACCACGGGAATGTAGAAGCCAAAGCTCAACACAATGGTGAGCCACATCCAGCGGAAGGCCTCGTCGCCATCTTCCTTCGCACTGCGGTAGAACAGCACGATGACCATCAGCCCCATAATGGCAAACGGGATGTTGCGCAGGATGCCCCACTCGAGTGGGGTTTGGTTGGTGAGCCACTGGTTTTGCGGCAGCATACAAAGCGCGACGCGCATGGCGGCCAGCGCAAAGATTGCCGCGGTCGTTCCGACGTGGTTCTTCACCTGATAGCGTTCGCGCCACACATAGTAGAGCAGTACGTAAAAGACGGTCATGGTAATCGATGTGATCCACTTGCCCAGACCCAGCTGCACGGCATAAGCGTCAAAGCCCGTCGTGCAGAGCGCCAGCGCGCGAGGGACCAGGTGGAACGAATCACCGGCGCCCAAAACGACCGCCATCCAGCCAAACAGCTGGAACTGGCGATTGCCTTTGCTGCCGCGAATCATACGGATACCGATGGTGATGACCGTCACCAAATACACGATGTCAAAAAGCGTTTCGAAGATAGCACGCATATATATGTCTCCTTAAAAGAATGGTTGCAAAGCACGGTTTGGCTTCCTGGTTCCGGGCATCACCCCCTTAATATGAACGTTGTTCACTTTCTTGCAGTAAAAATCCCCGCCTTGCGTGGGGACTGTTAGTAGAGGGTTCGACGCGTGATCTCGAGCACGGCGCTCGGATCAAAGTCTTGCCGAATCACGGCAGAGAGCATAAGCGAGAACAGGACCTCGGCAAATTGCTCGGCAGAAAACTGATCGGTAAAGGCGTCCGGGCGCACCCGAGGATCACGCTTGAGCACCACGCAAAGCTGGTCGAGGATATGCTGCCAGGCATGATGCATGCGGCGCTTGCCATCCGCGGTGTCCTGCTGCATGAATCCCAGCGAGTGATGCGTAAAGAAGCCCGGATACTTTTGACAGCTGTGTTCCATCTGGCGATACATCCAGCGAACGCATGCGAGCGTGTTGTCCAGAACGGCCTCGTCATCGGGGTGATGGAAAATGTCACCCCAAACGTTTGCTACGGTTGCGCCCACAAGTGTCAAGAAAAAAAGCCTCGAGAATTCCGAGGCTTTCACATTTGTATTGTTTTGCACGAAGGACCGCGAACGGCGAAGCTACTCCCCCAGCACGGCCTTTTTGGCGGCTGCAGCCATGTTGTCCAGATCTTCCTTGGTGGGGTGATCCTTTGCGGCAACCCAGTTGTCGAGCAGCATCTTAAAGCGGACATTGTCGGGATCTTGCTCGAGCATGGCCTCGTAGCGCTGCTTGACCGCGAGACCCATCTTGCCCTGGCACATTGCCCAACCCACAAGCTTGGCATCCTCGGCCAAATTGGAGGTCACGCGATTGATAATCTGCTGATAATAACTCTGGTCGGCGCCAAAACCGCAGGTACCAAAGAGGAAAACGCGCTTGCCGTGCAGAGCGGAGAGCAGCGCGGCAACCGAAGGCGTGCACGCGCCCTTGTCGCACCAAAAACCGACGAGCACCGTGTCGGCCGCGCAGGCGCCCTGCGCCTCGAGCGCAACCTGACCTGCATCCGCATCGTCGCTCAGCGCAGCAGCGTGAATAAACTCGACGCCTGCAGCCTGCAGGGCACGTTTGATCGCGCCCGAAACCATCCTGGTATTACCGCTCTTGCTGTTGACCACCAAAGAGCATGTCATAGTCACGTTGCTCGTTTCCCCCAAAACTAAAGCCACTAATGCAATTTATTAGATGAATATCTTAGTACTAACGTGACAGATGTAAACCACCTTCTGCCGATTGGCGACATGGGCGACACCGATGGGGGCAAAACGTCCGCAGCGCAAGCCCCCAAATACTTAAAACGCGGGACGAACGAACCTGATTCATTTGCCCCGCGTCTTGCTTACTGGGCGAACTGGCTGCGGTAGAGCTCGGCGTAAAAGCCGCCTGCCGCGAGCAGTTCATCGTGCGTGCCACGCTCGATAATCTCGCCATCGCGCATTACCAGGATGCAATCGGCGTTGCGAATCGTCGACAGGCGGTGTGCCACGACAAAGCTCGTGCGACCGGCCATGAGCTCGTCGAATGCCGCCTGCACCTGCAGCTCGGTACGCGTATCGATGCTCGACGTTGCCTCGTCCAGCAGCAGAATCGCCGGATCGGTAAGCATGACGCGCGCGATGCACAGCAGCTGTTTTTGACCCTGGCTAAACGTGCCGCCGTCCTCGCCGATCACCGTATCGTAGCCGCCTGGCAGCTGCACGATAAACTTGTGCGCATGAGCGCGCTTGGCGGCTTCAATAACCTGCTCGCGCGTGGCTCCCGGGCAACCGTAAGCGATGTTGTCCGCCACCGTGCCCTCGAACAGCCAGGTGTCCTGCAGCACCATGCCAAAGGCGCGGCGCAGGCTCGCACGCGTGTAGTCACGCGAGGAGCGACCATCGACCGCGATGCGCCCAGCATCGATATCGTAAAAGCGCAGCAGCAGGTTGATGAGCGTCGTCTTGCCACAGCCCGTGGGGCCGACGAGAGCATAGCGCATACCGGGCTTGGCATCGATGCAGATATCCTGCAGCAGTTTGCGGTCGGGCATATAGCTAAAGTCCACATGCTCAAACGAAACCTCGCCCTTCGGGGCAGTGAGCTCAATGGCATCCACAGCGTCGGGCTCCTGCTCGCGTGCATCGAGCAACGCGAACATGCGGCGCGCCGAGGCATACGCCGTCTGGATTTGCGTAATGACGTTGGTGACCTCGTTGAATGGCTTGGTGTACTGGTTAGCATAGGACAGAAAGATTTGCACGCCGCCCACCGTGAGCGCCGCAGGTACGCCCGTGATCACGCCCGCGCAGCCAATCACGGCGACCACGGCGTAGATGATGTTATTGATGAAGCGCGTACCGGGGTTAGAAAGCGAACCCATAAACTGCGCGCGCTCACCTGCCGTGTAGAGCTCAGCGTTGAGAGCATCGAAGCGCTGTTGAGCGTGCGGGCCGTAGGCGAAAGCGTCCACGAGCTTTTGCTCACCCACATACTCCTCAATATGACCGCCGAGTTGGCCCTGGATGCGCTGTTGAGCAGTGAAGCTCTTATTGGAAAGCTTGGCGATGGCACCGGCCGCAAAGATGGAAAGCGGCGTGACGAGCACCACCACAAGCGTCATGGTCAGGTTGATGGAGAGCATAAACGCGAGTGTGCCCACGATGGTGATGACGCCGGTAAAGAGCTGCGTAAAGCCCTGCAGCAGGCCGTCACCCACCTGATCGACGTCATTGACCACGCGGCTCATGAGGTCGCCGTGGGCATGGCCGTCGATAAAGCTGAGCGGCATGCGGCTGAGCTTGTCGCTCGCCTCAACGCGCATGTCGCGCACCGTCTCGTAGGACAGACGGTTGACGCAGTAGCCCTGCAGCCACTGGAAGGCCGCCGCGCCCACAACGACAATCGCGAGCTTGGTAACGAGCGGCAGCAGCGACCCGAAGTCCACCTGCCCGGCGGTAACGATGAGGTCGATGCCCTCGCCGATGAGGATGGGCGTATAGAGTTGCAAGATCACCGAGATGGCGGCACTCACAAACGACGCCGTAAACGAAATGCGATGCGGACGGACGTAGCCCAGCAGGCGGCGAGTCACCGCGCCCACGGGGTAGCGCTCGGGGTCGCCGGGCTGATGCGGACCGTCGCCCAGGTCGTTGAGGCTATCGTTGCCGGACACGTTGGCCGTCATCGTGGCGACCGAGCCGGAAGAAGTGTACGGATTCATTTAACAGCCCTCCTTTGCGCAGACGGATGCGGGGGCGGTTGGGACGGACGTGGGCGTCGCGCTCCCCTGCTGACCCTCGAGCTCCTCGCGGCGAAGCTGCGACTGGCAAATCTCGCGATAGAGTTGGCAGCTTGCGTACAGCTCGTCGTGCGTACCCAGGCCCGCGACCGAGCCGTGGTCGAGCACGCAGATCATGTCGGCATCGCGAACGGTCGAGACGCGCTGGCTCACGATCACCGTGGTCAGCGGGAGCCCGCCCGCGGCGGCACCGCGTACGCTGCGCTCGCGGATGGCGTGGCGAAGCGCCGCGTCGGTCTTAAAGTCGAGCGCCGAGGCGGAATCGTCCATGATCAGAATCTGCGGCGAGCCCACCAGAGCACGCGCAATGGTCAGGCGCTGGCGCTGACCGCCGCTGAAATTCTTGCCGCCCGCCTCGACCGGGGCGTCGAGCCCCTGCGGCTTGTTGCGCACGAACTCGCTGGCCTGCGCTATATCGAGCGCCGCCCACAGTTCCTCATCGGTTGCCGACTCGTCGCGCCAGGTCAGGTTGCTGCGGATTGTGCCGCTCACGAGCGACGCGCGTTGCGGTACGGTCGCGACCACATGGCGCAGCTGATCGAGCGGCCAGGCGCGCACGTCGGTACCCATTATGCTCACGCTGCCGACGCCCGTGTCGTACAGGCGCGGGATAAGCGAGACGAGCGTCGACTTACCGCTGCCCGTGCCGCCGATAATGCCGAGGGTTTTGCCCACCGGCAGCTCCAAGGTCACATCGCTCACGGCATTTGCCGCGCCCGCGCCAAACGAAAAACTCGCATGGTCAAAGCTCAGCGCCGGGACCGAAACAGCGCCACCCGCCAGTTCGCTCGGCTTGGGCAGCGCGACCGGCTGGTTGCCCTCGTCGGTAATGCTCGGCTCACAATTGAGCACCTCGTTGATGCGCGACGCACTGGCGCTCGCCTTGGTAAAGACCACGACCAGGTTGGCGACATACACGATGGAGGTCAGGGTCTGCGTCATGTAGTTGACGAACGCCATGACCTGGCCTTGCGTGAGCTCGCCCACGTTGACCTGAATGCCGCCCACCCACAGGATGGCGCACACGCCCAGGTTCATCACCAAAAACGTGACGGGGTTGAGAATCGACGAGAGCTTGCCCACCGCGATTGCGACACGCGCCTGGTCATCGGCCGCCTGGGCAAAACGCTCGCGCTCGTGGTCCTCGCGCACAAACGCCCGGACCACGCGGGCGCCCGAAAGTCCCTCGCGGCAAATAAGCGCGATGCGATCGAGCTTTGCCTGCAGCTGCTTGTAGTACGGGATGCAGCGCGCCATGACAAGCCAAAACACCAGGCCGATGGCGGGCGTGCAAATCAAAAAGATCATGCCGAGCTTAAGGTCGATGGCAAGGGCCGCAACCATGGAACCCACCGCCAGGAAAGGCCAGCGGATGAGCATGCGCACGCCCAGCGCCACGGCGAGCTGCACCTGGTTAACGTCGTTGGTAATGCGCGTGATGAGCGACGGCGTGCCAAAGCGGTCGAGCTCGGCATAGCTCAGCTTGTTGATGTGCCGGTAGAGTGCGCCGCGAATGTCGGTGCCCATGCCCTGCGAGGTGAGCGCCGCCATCTTTTGGCAGACGAGCGTAAACGAGATGCCGATCACAGCCATGGCGCCAAGTACCATGCCGTAGTGGATAACGGCGTTCACGTCGTGCGAGCCGATGCCCTTATCGATCATCTGGGCAATCACCAGCGGCGTCAGCAGGTCGAAGATCACTTCGATCAACTTGCACGCAGGGCCAATCACCATATACCGGCGAAACTTACCGCCAAAACGCCTGAGCAGCTCAATCATAAAAAGGCGCTCCCTATCATCATCTCTCTTCAATCTGATTCATGATAGTACGGAGAGCCCTGAAGATACGTAAGCAACTCGTTACAGATGTAAGGGCAACGGTCACTAGCACCCAAGGCCCGTAGCCGCCAATGCTTTGGCAAAGCCAGCGAGTTCCACAAAGCACGGGATTGAATTGTTCAGATAAACGCGCCCTTACGGGTGATTTTTGGACGACATGGCCCGGCACCAAAAAGCGCCCGTGCGCTCGATGGATTCGGATGCCCGACAGAGGCTCCTTATGGCTGCTTCCTTCCGGACCTGACCAGATTCGGAACATGTCGTCATCCGAACCCATCGAACGCGCTAGGCGCTCGATATATCTTACCCGCTCCCGCCCGATGGGGCAAGGTAGCTAATTTGGGACGGGGCTTTTTTGACTACTTTTAGATGCGGCCAAGGTCGAAGGATCGGACGGCTGCTTCACCGGCGCAGATGAGGTTGGTTGTGGCTTCTTGGGGATCGAGTGCCAGCTCAAGGCCCATGGGCTTGCGGCAGACCGGCAAAACCAGGTCGACGCCCTGCCCATACACCGCATCTAGGTTGTCAGCGCGACCGCCCACGACGGCGACCACCGGCTTGCCATAGCGCTTGGCACGACGGGCCACGCCCACCGGCGCCTTGCCGGCAGCGGATTGCTCGTCCATGTTGCCCTCGCCTGTAATGACCAGGTCGACATCGCGCACGCGCTCGTCAAACCCAATCAGATCAAGCACCGTCTCCACGCCCGAGCGCAGCTCCGCACCGAGCGCTAGCAGCGCGGCGCCCAGGCCGCCAGCGGCGCCGGCACCGGGCACACCGAGCACCGAGCCAAATGTCCGCACACCCTCGGGCACGCGCAACAACCCCTGAGCCCGTGCCTCGGCAATCGCCGTATCGAGCAGGCGGCCATAGTCGACCATCCAGCTGTCGTACCTGCACAGTACCTCGGCATCACCCGCCGGCAGACCCTTCTGCCCGCCAAACACTGCCAGTGCGCCTCGACGCCCCACGAGCGGATTCTCGACATCGGAAAGCACCACGACACGCGCGCCATTCAGCGCCCGAAGCGCGGGTGCCAAATCGATACTCGCCACGTGTTCAAGGCCCGCGAGACCTGGGGCGATATTGCAGCCGCACTCATCGACAAGGTGGGCACCCAGCGCCTGCAGCATGCCGGCGCCACCGTCGTTGGTGGCACTGCCGCCCAGACCAATATAGATAGTCTTTGCCCCAGCACGGACCGCGCGAAGCATGAGCTCGCCCACGCCATAGGTCGTAGCGGCCAACGCCGCCGATTCCGTGCAGGGCGAATACCCAATACCCGCCGCCTCGGCCATCTCAATAACAGCCGACTCGTGCTCGCCGTCCACCAGCATCCGGGCAGACACGCGGTCGCCCAAGGGGCCTGCGACTTCACCTGCCACGACCTCACCGCCGCGCGCGGCGATGGCGTCGAGCGTTCCCTCGCCACCATCTGCCAGTGGCAATGCACGCACCTCGGCATCGGGCCACACGCGGCGCACACCTTCGGCAACCGCCGCCTCCGCCTGTGCACTCGAAACGCTGCCCTTAAAGGAATCAATCGCCAACAGCACACGACGGGGCCGGCGCTGCACGGAGCCAAAGTCGAGCGTCTCGCCAGCGAGATCCCCAACACCCGCAAGCGCCTCGGCGTGGGCGGTATGCGCCTCAAGATCGGCCCCACAACCGCAGCCAGCACCATCGGCGCCACGCAGCCCACTAAAATAACCACTTAGCACCGCGCGACACTCGTCTGCCAGGACGCCGGCGGTCACATTAAACCGATGATTCAGGCGCGAATCGGCATTGAGGTCGTATAGCGATCCCAGAGCGCCCGCTTTAGCATCAGCCGCGCCGTACACGCAGCGCCCCACGCGCGCGTTAACCATAAGCCCCGCACACATGCAGCAGGGCTCGAGCGTCACGTAGACCGTACAATCGGAAAGGCGCCAACGACCGAGCGACTGCGCGGCGGCGCACAGGGCCGAAAACTCGGCATGCGCCGAAGGGTCCTGGTCGAGCTCGCGGCGATTATGCGCCCGCGCGACAATCTCACCCGCGCGCACTACCACGGCACCAATCGGCACCTCGCCCACCGCAGCGGCGGCGCGCGCCTCGGCCAGCGCCTCACGCATGAACTTCTCATCGATTTCGGTGATCGTCATCGTTCGCCTTCCCTGTTGCAAATCCAAAACGATGCTATCATTACGACTCACGGAGAGATGGCAGAGCGGTTGAATGCGGCGGTCTTGAAAACCGTTGAGCGCGAGAGCGTTCCGGGGGTTCGAATCCCCCTCTCTCCGCCACTCCTAGTGATGCACCGGTGTCATGGTCCGCTCAAACAGTGCATCGACCACATCGGCTATCTCAGGTCGACGCTCAAGATCGTGGCCCGATTCCCACCATATCGTGAAAAGTCGAATAATACCGCCGGCGACAAACTCAGACGTCGTCTCGAGTGACACGGGGGCCAGGGCATCCTCGGCAAGCACGTTCATCACACGCTCGCGGATGGAGCGGGCAATGCGGTCGCAAATAACGTTGGTCAACATGCCCGACATGCTGCTTGCCAAAATGTTATCCATGAGCCGCTCGTGCGCCAGAATCAAATCCATGGCATCGTCCAAAATCGCGTGCCGAAGCGCGCGCACGTCCTCGGCAGATACCGCGCCGGCCTCATCGGGCTGTTTTTGCGGCAAGCCCGACATGAGCTCATCGATATAAAAGGCAAAGTAATCGTTCTTGTCGCGAAAGTGCTTGTAGAACGTCGTGCGGCGAATCATGGCGCGGTCGCACAGCATGGCAACCGTCAGGTCCTCAAAACGATGCTCCTCGAGAAGCTCGGTAAAGGCATCGAACAGGGCGCGGTAGGTTTTCTTGATGCGAAGGTCCACTGGTATCGCCATCCTCAGGGCAAAGACAACACTCGTCAATCTGTCGCATATCTTACACCTGTACCTCGCGCGCTTTGCCCCGGTGCCAACCCCGCCGAAAACACAACGCTTACCGGAAAGTTCGGCACGACAAAACGTTGCGGGTATACTAGTAGCGTTATACCAACGGCAGCTGGCGCATGCCGCCGCGGCCATTCGAAACGGAGACATCATGCTTCCCGTCATCATCGGCATCGTTGTTGTCATTGTGATTGCCTGCGCCATCGCCGGCATCTACAACAACATGGTCACCAAGCGTAACCGCATCGATAACGCCTGGCAGAACATCGATACGCAGCTGCAGCGTCGCAACGACCTGATCCCCAACCTGGTCGAGACCGTCAAGGGCTACGCCAAGCACGAGCAGGAGACGCTCTCCGCCGTGATCAGCGCGCGTAACACCGCCGTCAAGGCCACCACGCCCGAAGCCAAGATGGAAGCCGACAACGTGCTGACCGGTGCGCTGCGTCAGCTCTTCGCCGTAGCCGAGGCCTATCCCGATCTTAAGGCAAACACCAACTTTACGCAGCTGCAGGCATCGCTCGAGGATACCGAGAACAAGATTAGCTATGCACGCCAGAGCTACAACGATTGCGTGCTCAGCTACAACAACGCCATTCAGACGTTCCCGGCTGTCATCTTTGCCGGCATCTTCCAGTTTAAGGAGCGCCAGGGCTTCGAGGCCGCCGAAGCAGCCCGCCAGGCCCCGACCGTCAAGTTCTAGTAGTTTGACAGCGCATCCTTAATCGGCCAAATGCATAAACCGCCCCGTCGAATGCATACTTCGACGGGGCGGTTTCCTTTTTCGCGAAGGTCCCCCTCTAAGCGTCGTGCATTTTTAGGAGTATTCAACATAACCAAGAGCTTCGGGCGCCACGATAAATGCCAAAGACCGCGAATATCCCTGCAAATCAAACGCTGCCAGCCCATAACCCCGCCCATCATTCGTAGAAAACATCGAGAACTCCCGATTTTTTGCCCGAGATCGGTATGCAGGGACCTTCGAC
>CALDBJ010000093.1 GCA_937937835.1 uncultured Collinsella sp. | reverse complement strand
TGAACGTCAGATTGTCCAAATGCGGCCCGCGCAGCGTCGGCTGGTCCGCCGTTCGTTAGAACGGCGGAACCTGAGACGTAACCCCTAAGGCCGCTGGCCCATGCCACCCTCGAGGGTGACGGTCTCGCCGTTCATGTACTTAAAGTCGGGACCGCAGAGCTGAACGACCACGCGGCCAATTTCCTTCTCGACGTCGCCGTAGTGACCAGCCGGCGGCATGTGGACGTTGGCCTTGAACGCCTCGGGGTAGGCATCCTGGAAGTTCTCGAGCGCAGCGGTCCAAGCAAGCGGGCACACGATGTTGACGTTGATGCCGTCCTTGCCCCACTCGTTGGCGGCAACGCGGGTCAGGCCGCGGATGCCCTCCTTGGCGGCAGCATAGCTGCACTGGCCATAGTTGCCAAACAGGCCGGCGCCCGAGGCAAAGTTGACCACGGAGCCCTTGGTCTCCTTCAGGTGCGGATAGGCCTTCTGCATGTACAGGTAGGTGGCATACAGGCCAGAGTAAATGGCCAGGTTGAACTGATCCATGGTGTGATCGGCGATGGTCACGCCCGAGGCGCTGGCCTGAGCATTGTTGACGACGGCGTCGATGCGGCCGAACTCCTCAATGGCCTTGTCGATGACGTTCTGGACGACGGCCTCGTTGTCCTGACCAGCCGAGACATCGGCCTGAACAGGCAGAACCTTGACACCGTACTCGGCCTCGAGAGACTCCTTGGCGGCCTCGAGCTTGGCGACGTTGCGGCCGGTGATGACGAGGTTCGCGCCCTCCTTGGCAAATGCGATATCGATGCCGTAGCCGATGGAGCCAGCGGAACCGTCCTTAAGCGTGGCCTTGCCGCCGCCGGTGACGATCACGGTCTTACCAGTGAAAAGTCCCATACAAAGTCCTTTCAAATCGCGACGGGCGAACCCGCCGACTGCGCGCATCCAAATAAACGCGCCAAAAGCTGAGATGCAACTTTAGCGCGTTCAAGCGAAAATAAAAGACCACGGTAGGCGAACGGCACCACGTCGTTCGGCGAAGGGATTGTCAAGTACAAACTGAATAAAGCGACCGAGTTATTGTTATCAGATCGAGCCATCGAACACGTTTTGAAACTTTGCTGCGGCGCGCGGGATGTCGGCGCGAGACTTTATCATAGGGTGACAAACAACGATGAGGAGCACATGCCTATGACAGACGAGCTGGACCCCCAGACTCAACAGCATATTGATGATCCCGCAGACGTCACCGCAGATACTGACGCTGTGACCTGCGATAGTATCGACATCGACGACCCCATCTTGGACGAAAGCGCTACGGCGGAAACCCCCGAAACAGAAAATGCCGATGAGCAAAACAACGATGCGCCCGCTCAGGACGACGCCCCTGTACAGGACGACGCCCCGCAAGCAGCGGGCCCCATCGAGGTGTCTTCGGAAGAAGAGCTCGATGCCGTCATGGACTCCATGATGGATGCTGTCAAAGCGATGAAAAACGCCGTCGCCGATGCCGATATCGATGCCGAGGAAGAGGAGGCCGCCGTGGCGGCCTCGACCTTTGTGCCCGGCGAGACTCCGGTTGCCGACCAGGGCAGCACCATGCCCTCGTTTCTGCAGCTCGAGCACCCCACGATTGGCGCCGATGCGGTCGATCCGCACGCAGCAGGCTTTTCTGTGGTCGAGGGCGGTACCGGCAATATCGCCGCGCCGCAGGCTGCCGATGCGGACGCTGCCGACACCGCTCGCCCGACCGCCCCGCATTCCCCCGCCGCGAGCCGCGATCTGGGGACCGCTGTCTCGAACACTGCGAACGCCGTGGGCACCTTTATCGCCCAGGGCGCCTCGGCCATGCGCGAGATGAACGCCGCGAAAAAGGCACTTGCCGATGCCCGCGCCCACCTGGCCGAACTTGAGCAGCGCATTGCCGATCAGGCCGAGGAACTCGAGACGCGCCAGGATATCGCAGGCCGCTACGAGCAGATCGTCGCCGACCAGCGCCAGACGATTGCCACGGCCCAAAAGACTGCAGCGGCCGCCGAGATTGACCGTGATGCCCACGCCGCCAAAGCGACAGAGCTCATGGGTCAGTTCGAACAAATGAAGACAGAGGATGACGCGACTGAGCTCCGCCTGAAGGCCGCGCTCGACGCCGTGGAGGCCCGCGAGGCGAGCTCGCGCGAGACCGGCAACCGCCTCGTTCGACGTCTTGAGGATTCCAAGCGCATCCGCGACAAGGTGAAGGCCGAGCGAGACGCCGGCATTGCCGCCGCACAACAAACCGTCGACGCCACGCGCGCCCAGCTCGAGACGCTGCGTCATGAGTATGCCGAGCTGCAACGCAATCCCTCGGCAAATCCCGCCAACTATACGGTGCGCACCAGCGAGCTCTCGATGCAGATCTCCGACACGGCAGATGCCCTGCGTAAAGCCGAAGAAGATGTCCCGCGCATCACCGCCGACCTTGAGCACTCGCTTGCCGCAGCCGAGCAGGCCGTCGAGCAGGCTCAAGACCCTATCGCCGACGCAAAACGCGCACACCAAGCCGTGACGACCGAAGCCGATGCCGCGCGCGACGAGCTGCAGACTGCAAAAACCGCCGCTGCAACGCGCCAGCGCGAACTGCGCGAGAAGATCGTCGCCGAGGACAAGGCACGCCGCGACCAAGAGCAAAGCATCGCCAACGCCCAAGCAGATGCCGCACATGCACAGTCGATCATCGAGCAGGCGACCGAGGTACATGACCATCCAGAGATCACTGAGTCGCTTGCAGGGTCCTTGGCCCGAGACAAAGCCGAACGCGCCGAGACCGAGCGCGAAGTCGCCCAGCTCGAGGCCACCGAGGATGCGGTGCGCGAGCGTACCCGCGACTCACGCATCAAATTCACCGGCGCCATCGTCTGCATCGTCGCCGCAATCCTGGTGATCATCGCAATCTGGCTGTTCGCAAGCAAGTAGTCGTTTAAGAACGTCCCCAACGACTATAAGAACGTCCCCAACGACTACTTTTCGCCAGCAACGCAAACGCCGATGTTATGGCAGAGTCAGCGAGCGGGCCGCATTTGAGACAAGGTGACGTGAAACGAAAGGGCGCTGA
>CALDBJ010000092.1 GCA_937937835.1 uncultured Collinsella sp. | reverse complement strand
CCGCACATGTGCGGATGAATGTGGGAGGTGTTCGGATGAAGTCGATAATCAAGGTCTGGGTGCCGAATGTAGTGTATACGCGCCATCCT
Organism: uncultured Collinsella sp.; assembly: GCA_937937835.1. Taxonomy (GTDB): domain Bacteria; phylum Actinomycetota; class Coriobacteriia; order Coriobacteriales; family Coriobacteriaceae; genus Collinsella. The sequence continues at coordinate 16,249 of CALDBJ010000092.1, read as the reverse complement.
CGTTTCTGGGTCAACCATGGTGGTACTATGGTAGGGCCCTTCGATTCCGAAGATGCCGCCTACGCTTGGATTATTAACGATGGCGAAAACGGCGGTATCGGTGGATCCGTTGTAGATGATTCGTATACCACCTCTGAGGACCAGGGACATTATGAACAGCAGGCTACGGGGCAGCATTGGGTCGTCGATGTAGCCGGTCATTGGGAGTAATGGGCATCGTTCCTCTTCTCTTCCATTCGGTAAATGTTTATTTATTTGTGGACTGCCGGTTCGGCCGCCTTTTTAGACGCCCAGTCTGAGAGCAAACGATAGAAAAGCAATCAAACGAGAGGCCGTTCCAAAAGAATCCGGCGGTGCCGGATGCTTCGGGCAAAACTATCCGCAAATCGGTAAGGTCTTCCATCAACTTGCTCCAGCCCTCGCCCAGACCGGTGACCGCGCGGGACTCATCGGCGAGACGTTCGTCATCGGCGGTACCGTCCTCGTGGCAGCCGGCGTCTTCCTCGATCAAAAGAAGCGCCGCGAGCAGATGTAAGCCAAATCGCATAACGACTCGGAAAGGGGAATCCTGCAAAAGGGATTCCCCTTTTTCGTTTCGCCCGACACGGGTCGTTGAGGCAGCTTCAGCTTACGGACTGCGGATTAACCGATCTACAGCTGTGACTATATGTCTGTGAGCACATGTTAGCCTGGTCTTATGGTCACTTATTTTTAAGAGCGCCTATGTTTTACCGACCGTTTGTCAGTGCTTATTGAACAACCAGTCGAACCCGGGCTTACCGAGAGTCTGGCGCATCTGGCCGGTCTGAAACTCGGTATGGGTTTCGTCGGGGCCAATGACCGTGTTCATACCACCGGCTCACGGAACGACCGTCTTGGTCTCACCGGTCGTGAGGTCGATTCTCATGTTGCTGACCTGGTTCTCGACGTGCATCTGTCCGTCGCTGCCAAGTACGTTCTGGAGCATGTCCGCCTCCTTGAAATCGTCTTCTTGCCGACAGTATGCCCGAAACGAAAAGGGACGCAGCATGAGTTGAATCTATAATTCTTCTATAAGGTTTCTAGGGATTTTCTAGAAGAATTATAGAAATATATTGTTGGCTTCCAGGTGTTGAGGCGTTTGGATTTGGCTATCTTCCTGCGGTAATACCGGTTAATAGACGAATTTTCAGGGTCTTTAGGTTAATAGTCGCTAATAGTCAGGTGCATGGGCACTATTAGGAACTATTAGGTTGAAGGCGAGCGATACACTTTGGATGGCGGCGCGGTGGGCGCCTGGTCATTTCCTTCCACCTTAATCTGCTTGTCTGCCGCGCCGTCGCTTCTCAAATAGCTAGGCCAAATCGAAGAACGCGCGGGGCGCCGGCGATCAACCCGAGAATGCCGATGGCACGGATAAGGCGGGGATGACGGCCGAAGTCGTTCGGCCATACGGTAAGGACCGTTGCAAAACCGAGGTGGCCCAGAAGTGCAAACACTTGCCAAAAGCCAGTCACCACAACCCCCTCCCTCTCCCAACTGAGTCTTCATTTATCGTATCAAGGCGCAAACCAGAAAGGTACGCGTGATCGTGATTGTATCTAGAAATACTCTAGAAATTTCTATAAAACTTCTAGAGTATTTCTAGATTTGCAGGGATTTATGGGTTATGGAGCGTTGCGGTGCGGTAAAATGAATCTAGAAGGTTTCTAGAAATGTTCTAGAAGAATTATGGAGAGGACCGGTTCAAAAATGATCGTTTCGCTGATCAATCTGAAGGGCGGTGTGGGCAAGACGACGAGCTGCATCGCGCTCGCAACGGCCGCCGCTCGCGACGGCAAGGAAGTCGTCGTACTCGACGCGGACCCGCAAGGATCGGCCACCTTCTGGGCCGATAACGCCGAGGACAACGGCGAGGAACTTCCCTTCGCCGTCGACGCCGCGAACCCCGCAACCGTCAAACGGGCGGCGAAGAAGTTCAAAGGCGATCCGGGCCGCTGGGCCTTCATCGATTGCCCACCCAATGGGGCCATCTTGGACGCGGCACAGGACGCGTCGGACTTCGTCATCGTGCCGACCGGCACCGGCAACGCAGACCTCGTGAAAACGGCCGAGACCGTGAAAACGATGGAAGCGAACGGGAGGCCGTACGCCGTGCTTCTTACCCGCGTGCTGACGAACACCAACGGTTTCAAGGCTGCGCAGGAAAACCTTGCCGCCGGCGGTATTTCCTACTTCGACACGGCGATCCGCCAGAAGGAGGACCTGAAGGGCTACTTCGGGCTGCCGTTCGGATCGGCACTCTACGGATACGATGACGTCTACAGCGAGCTCAGGGAGGCCCTGAATGGCCGTTAAAAATAACTTCAATGCATTTGCCAACAACAACACCAAGCCGGCCAAAAAGCGCCTCATGGACAACCAGGACACCGCACACAAGGGTGATGCCGGGACCGACGAGCGCAAGATGATTACGTTTTACGTGTCGGCAAAGAAGCACGCAGCCCTGAAGGCCTACTGCAAGCAGGAGGGCAGGACGATGACAGCTGTGATGCAGAACGCTGTCGATGAGCTGCTTAAAGAGGCGGAAAACGAAGACCGATAGGTTAGTTTCGGAATCGATGAGAAAAGGAGCCGATATGACTCAAAGCGAGCAACGCAGAAAGCTCAGCGGCGACATCACCACGGAGCTCTGTGGGCTCAGCGGGCTTTCGCAGGTGATGAACACATCCGAAAACGAAGCCCTGTTCGCGCTGGCCGACCTTCTCGGCCCAGCCGTAAACCGATTGCTCGGCCTGCTCGAAGGGAGCGACAATATTGATTCGTTCGCCATCCCAGAGGATGCCATCGAAGACTCGACGAAAACGGCCGAGGAGACGTGCGCCGAAATTTACGACAAGTTCGCCATCGAGCTTCATGGCCTAAAGGGCCTCGCAATGGCAATGGAGGAATCAGGGAGTGAAATCACGCTCGCTCTTTCAGACCTTCTAGGCCCAGCCGTAAACCGATTGCTCAATCTGATTGAAGAATTGGAACAAGCATCCTGATATCGCATTTCGCGAACATATCTTAATCAAACGTCAGTCAAGAAGAGCACCGGAAGGTGCTTTTTCTTTCTTGTAGGCTCTCAGATCCGATTTAAGGCATCGAAATAATGCAGTCTGAGGAATACGGTCGAATTGGTTCCAAAGTGTCAGATATTCGATTCTGTGGCCGTTTCCGTGGTCTAGACGTGAGGTCGACTGAATGTCGAAATGGATAGCAGCTGAAAAAAAGATGCCCTATCTGTAGTCACCTCACGATTGCAAAAAGACGTTCGTCTTTCAGTGAGTTTCAAGCAAGGGTTCTAGGCCACTTGTGGCCCTCTCTCTTAATTCTCAATTCTCTTTTCTCTACATATATAGGGACATGTACTCATGCAACGCTAACCCCTATTTATCACGTACTGATGCAACATAAATGTGTACTCATGCAACGCTTTGTGCGTACTCATGCAACGTTATGTACTGATGCAACGTTGCATGAGTACGCGTTAAGGTGTTATGACAACGCATTCAACCGTGAAGAAATATATTTGAACATTGTGATATATACGGATATACTATTTGCAATGTAAATTCGGCCAGAAAGGTATTTGAGATGGAATCCAAGAAGGACGCAACTCCGTCCAAGAAGCGCGTGTTGCTCACCCTTCCCGTTGAGCTCGTGGATTATCTTACCGAGGTTACCGAGCAGACCGGAATGAACAAGTCCGGGTATATCGGCGTGCTTTTGCGCAACCAGATGCTTCATGAGCGCGAGGATCGGGCTGGCGATGAGGAAAAATAGGCAGAAAAAAAGACTCGCAGCCGCCAAGCAAATGAGTCTTTCTTTCCGACGTGATATCGATTTGTCAAGGACATCATACCATAGTACCTTCGGTTCTACCGCTGGTTTTTGTGGATGTACCTTGGCAGATGATGCTGTCGGCTAGAGGTCGTGATAATCATGACCAGCTTGGCAAACGCTCTGGCTGCCGCCGTCGGCAGTCAATCTGAAAAATCGAATGATGCCCCTGCGCCGTTCGTGTTCCAAACCGAGCTTTCGGTTGGTGGAGGCAATCTGGGTACTTCCGCTGCAGCGCCTGTGCTGCAGCGCCCCGTCGCAACCCGTGAGCTCAAGGACTATCCATGGCTTCTCGTGCGCCTCGGTCTCGTTTCGGTGGTTGGCAAGACGATGCCGAATGGGCGCAAATGCTCGATCGGAACCGTTATCCTGCTCTCGCATATCGGATCTGGTCTTTCCGAGCTTCGTGAGTCAACGGCCGTCGAACTTGATATCGATCGGTGCCGAGTGAGTACAACCATCAACGAGATGGTTGGTTGGGGATGGGTCGTGCGCTCGGAAAGCGGGGCTCTTTCGGTTGACTTTGATGAAATCGGTAACTTTGTCGGCATGTCCAAAAGCGAATTGATTAGCGGTCAGTTCCTTCACGTGCCGAGATTCATGCTTGCAAGTGATGCGTTCCACGATGCAGCCTGTGTCGTGTTCGGCGACCTCGTGTCCCAAAGTCTGCTGGACCACCCCCGCGGCGCGATGAAGAACCCGGAGCTGGCAGAGCTTCTGGGTATTTCCGTCTCCGCGCTCCAAAAGGCTAGGAAGCATCTTGCTGAGCAAGGTTTCATTGAGCTCAAGAAGCAGGGAAAGCAGGTCGTGCCGGAAATCGCGTCGGGGGCCGCTGTTGCTGCGGTCCGTCTCGAAGATGACCGCACACGAGCACTGGAAGCGATTCTCAAGAAGTCGAGAAAGAGAAACAAGTAAATGCGCACTGATGCAACGTTGCATCAGTGCGCATTAAGGGATAAATCTAGATATTTTCTAGAAAATATCTAGAAAATAGCAAATTATTCAACTGCGTACCAATGCAACGTTGCATTGGTACGCAGTAGGAAGGCCAAATATGCCGTTACCAACGAAACTCCCGTCCAACATCGAAGCAGAAAAGAAAGTGCTGGCCGCCGCCATGACGAACCGCGTTTCACGCGTGGAAATCGTGGCAAGTTGCACGGAGTCAGATTTTTTCTCTCCGTCGAACAGGACGATCTTCAAGGCGATTTGCGATCTTGATGCGAAGGGTATCGGGGCCGACTGCGTCTCCGTCATCGATGGGCTTCGGAGCAGCGGAAAGCTCGCTGCCGTCGGTGGCGAGGCATACGTCATCGAACTCATCTCGGACGACTTTGCTCAGGCGTCGTATGAGCACTACGTTGACATCCTGCGCCGTGACACCGCTCGCCGTAATGTCATCGCCGCGACCGCTGAAGTAACGTCGCTAACCAATAACCCGCCGATAGACACCGCGGAATACATCTCCGCAGTCCAGGACACCTTTCTCGCCGCGACCGAGCAATCCGTCCCAAGCGATTACAAGAGCATGGAAAGCACTTTACGCCTCGTCCTCGATTCCGCCGAGGCGACCAGGACGGGCGGAGCGACGGACCATGTCAAAACTGGATTCTCCAAGCTCGATGAGCTTATCGGTTCGTTCGAGCCTGGACAGCTCATCGTCCTCGGCGCTCGGCCAGCGGTCGGTAAGAGTGCTTTCGCAATCAATCTGGCAACATCGATCGCAAGCGTTGGTACGAAGGTATGCCTCTTCTCGCTGGAGATGACTGCTACCGAAATAGGACAGCGCATACTCGCGAGCGCGTCGGCCGGCGCTTCAAGTGGCTTGACCATCGGAGCCATCAGGGATGGGCTTATCAAGGAGGGCGACCGCGCCCTGGCTGAGAACATCGTGGCATCCGTGAGTGCTCTGCCAATCGACATCGACGACACGCCCGGAACGACCGTCGCGTCCATTCGCGCCAAGGCGAGGCGCATGCTTCGCGGGCAAGGAAAGGGAATCATCATCGTCGACTACCTGCAGCTGGTTGATGATCCCAAGGGAAGCAAGTTCGAGAGCAGGAACGTTCAGATCGGCAAGATCTCCCGTTCGCTCAAGATCCTCGCAAAGGAGCTTAACGTTCCCGTCATTGCGTTATCCCAGCTTTCTCGGCAGGTTGAGAATCGCGTCGGAAAAGTGCCCCAGTTGTCTGATCTTCGCGACTCCGGCTCGATCGAACAGGACGCCGATATCGTCATGTTCTTGGACCGTTCAGCCGACGATCGAGAGGCGAACATGGATGGACGTCCGGCCAAGGGCATCGCGAATGTCATCGTTGCTAAAAACCGAATGGGGGCGACCGGGACTGTTGAGTTCGTCTTCAAACCGGAGTACTGCCGGTTCTACGTTGCCGCAAGAAACGTAGCGCGATAATGCGGTGTATTGTGTACTCATGCAACGTTGCATGAGTACGCTTTTGCCCAATTTCTAGAAGATCCATCGCAATAGATGGATTGAAAAAGGGGGATCCATATGTATGGACCGGTGAGCAAGGACGGGCCGTCGATGGAGTTTGGCGAGGTCGGCGAGGAGATCAAAGATGAGGCACGGCGCCGGGTGGTGAAAGAAATCGTCGCAAAGCTCAAGGTCGATGCCGACGATGTCACCGAGATCACTGGAACCCCGGGCGAGGAGATTGATCCTTTCTGGAGCAAAGAGAACCAGAAACACCTAGAGGTAGCTGCAGAAAGGCTTGATTCCGGCGAGGGAGTGGAGCACGGATTGATCGAAGAAGAATGACGCTCTGCTAGAATCAGCAGCGCTGTCGGCAGCCCTTGTGCCGGGCAGAGCCCTCCATCCGATGGGAGGTGATGCCCATGACCGATTTCACCGAGTTCGTGAAGTTCCTGACCGCCCTGGTCTCGCTCCTCACGGCCCTTGTCGGCCTTTCCAAGGCACTCAAGCAGGGCTCGAAGCCCAAAAAGAAAGGCCACCGTCGCTAAGACGATGACCTAACTTTCTAACGCAACGGCTCTGCCCAGCTCTCTACAACTTGGGCTGCCGTCGGCACCATTCTACCCGCTTGACATTGCTGTTGTCGATGCGCCGTATCAAGAATCCACGGCAGCGTTCGCGGTTGCAAAACAGCCCAACAAATAGCGGCTATTAGTCAGCTCGGCTGTCCAAAAGGCCTAATAGTTGCTAATAGCGGCCAGTTGGCAACGGATTTGGGCTATTAGTTCTAACAGTGCCTATACTATGACCCCACAAACGGGACAAGGTTTTCTATCCGCACGAGGTTTTAAAGTTTTAGCTGGAACAATCCGGCAGATTGGAGCACAGAACATGAGGTTCGAACGCCTCATGTCGCTCAAAATACGTCTCCTCAACTGCGCAAAGGAGAACGGTTTTTAGCGACAGGGAGACAATGGAATGATCTGGTTCACCAGTGACACGCACTTCGGGCACGAGAACGTCCTGAAGTTCACCGACCGCCCGTGGGAGACGATTTGGCAGATGAACGACGCCATCGTCGACAGCATCAACGGTAGGGTCGCCATGGACGACGAGCTCTACATCCTGGGAGATTTCTCATTCAAGATGACCGCCCAGGACGCCTATGGGCTGCGCAAGCGAATCGCCTGCAGGCGTATCCACCTCGTCCCGGGAAACCACGACAAGGACTGGACCCGGACGGCGGTCGCGGGTGCATTCACCGTGGAGCCGCCGATCTGCGTGCTCAAGATCGACGGGCAGAAGATTGTCCTGAGCCATTACCCCATGGCCGACTGGCAGGGCATGAACCATGGATCGTGGCACCTCCACGGGCATATCCACAGCAGCGGCGGCGCGTACAACGAGTTCAACCGCAAGCAGGGCCTTCTGCGCTACGACGTCGGTTGCGATGCCAACGGGCATTCCCCGGTGAGCCTCGACGGGCTGAGGGAATGGTTCGCGGGAGTCGACGAGCCGTGCGGCCGGGTGAAGTGGCCCTGGTGGGTCAACGAGACCGGCGACAGGCAGGTCGAGCGCGAGCTGGCGGCGTACAAGAGGGAAGAGGCGATCCGATGACGGTCTATGTGACAGGCGACATCCACGGTGGGCTCGACATGCAAAAGCTCCGCGACTGGGAGCTTGGCGACAGTCTTACCAGCGACGACTATCTCATCGTTGCCGGTGACTTTGGCTTTCCGTGGAACTTTTCCGCTGAGGAATGCGCCGACATCGTTTGGCTGGAGTCGCGCCCCTACACGGTGCTGTTCGTCGACGGCAACCACGAGCGCTTCGATCACTGGGCGGAGCGCCCCGTGGAGTTATGGCATGGCGGGCTGACGCAGCACCTGTCGGACACCTCGCCCATTCGGCGCCTGACGCGCGGCGAGGTCTTCGAGCTCGACGGCTCGACAATCTTCACCATGGGCGGTGCCACGAGCGTGGACAGGGAATACCGCGTTCCGTATTCCAGCTGGTGGCCTCAGGAGCTCCCGGACGAGCGCGAATTCGATGCCGCGCGGGCAAAGCTCGACGAGGTCGGCTGGAAGGTCGACTGCGTCATCACCCATACCTGCTCGACGCGCATGCTCTCGCCGACGCTCTACCCGGACCCAGGCTGGGAACGCCCTGATGTGGACCGGCTGACCGGATTCCTCGACGAGCTCGAGGACCGCCTGGACTACAAGCGATGGTATTACGGACATTTCCATCGCGATGCCAATCCGGACGAACGGCACACGGTGCTGTATGACCGGATCGTGAGGCTCGGGGACAAACTCCTGCCGTGGGGTGCGTACTGATGACGGTCTATGTGACAGGCGACGTGCACGGCAGGGCCGAGTACGGGTCCAGCCGGTTTGCATTCAAAAATTGGCCGCTGGGCCGGACCCTGACGCGCGATGACGTGGTGATCGTGGCCGGCGACTTCGGCTTTGTCTGGGATGGATCCAACGCCGAGAAATACTGGCTCGACTGGTTCGAGTCGAAGCCGTGGACCACGTGTTTCGTAGACGGCAACCATGAGAATCACCACGCCCTGGCTGGGCTGCCGGTGCGGGAGTGGAACGGCGGGTTCGTCCACGAGGCGCGACCGCACGTGCTGCACCTGATGCGCGGAGAGGTGTTCGATATCGACGGGCTCACAGTCCTTGCCATGGGCGGCGCCGCGAGCAACGACAGGCAGTATCGCAAGGAGGGGAGGAGCTGGTGGCCCGAGGAGATACCGAGCGTGGAAGAGATGGGGCACTGCCGCGCCTCGCTCGATCGCGTGGGCTGGAAGGTCGACTACGTTGTGACTCACGAGGCTCCTGCCGACCTGGCAGAGCAACTATGCCGGGAGCGCGAACGCGAGTATCTGGACGACCGGCTGCAACGATTCCTTGGCGAGCTCGACGGGCGACTCGGCTGCCGCGCCTGGTTCTTCGGCCACTACCACGGCGACGAGTGGCGTGACGCCAGGCATCGCCTTATCTACCGAGACATCGTGCCGGTCGAAGATGCTGCGCCCGCTTCTAGAAACCTTCTAGAAGCGCTCTAGAAGGTTTCTAGAAATTAGGCGCCATATGGACTATTCCAATTCAAAAGTCTGGTCGAGGGAGTTCGACCCGGCACCAACCCCGTCGACTTTCACTTCGATGGGAGACATGTCGTTGAGGTCAAAAATCGACACACCGTCGCATTCGCCTCCCGGCGCAAGCCCTTGCGAAGAGAAGTGATCTTCCTGCAAATCGGCGGCAAACCCGCGAGATAGCATCTGCTTACTTTGATAAGCCGTGATGTAGCTACCAACAGCGCATGAATCTGCCGATCGGTTGTTAATGGCGTGCCAGCGAACAACGGCAACCTTCCCGCCATCGCCAGTCGGGGAATCATGCACCTCGACGCCGGTGACTGAATACTTCATCTTGCCGTAAACCCCGTCTTCCTGCGCGTTATCAGAATCGGCGACCCGAACTGCCGTCTGATGATCGTCTGCCTGGCTGCACCCAGAGGTCATAACTAGGGCGGCTGCCAGAACACCCGCAGCCCCAAAGTTCCGAGCTAGGTTGATTGCCTTTTTAACAGAGAGATGCTCCATCGATTACTCCAAACTTAATTGTTTTTGAATGCCATCAGCCAAACAGCCAAGCCCCAATGAGCATGACCACTGAAACTGCCGTAAGCGAAGCCCAGACGGCATTTTGACGGGTGATGACACCGCTGATGGTGAGCGCATTTGCGCCGGCACCATCAATGACAGTCCAGACGAGTGCCGTGACCAAAAAGACGACTAGCCCTGCCGTTATCAACTCACGGCGAGACGGCCTTAGCTTGTCGGACATATCTACACGCCCCTCGTCTGGGTCATGACCTCGACCTTGGCCTCGGCCACGGCCGCCCGCTGCTCGGAGGCGGCGAGGCGGTCCTTGAGGGCGGCGACCTCGGCCATCAGGTCACGCTGGGCGAGGAGGGAGACGGTGAGATCGGCCTGAGCCTTGGCCGCGGCGTCGACCGCGCCCCTCATGCTTTCAATTCGATCGTCTTTTGCGGCTGATTCTGCCAAGAGCTGATTGTTCTCGGAATCGAGCTTCTTGAGCTGCGAGAGGTAATCGGCGACGGTGGCGTGGAGCTCATCGTTCTCAATCTCCAAGCTCGCAGTATCCAGCTCGAATTTCTCTTTGATGGCGGCGACCTGCTCGACGCAATTAGATTTGATGCTCTGAATCTGTTCCATTGCACTTTTCTTGGCAGCGTCGGCGTCCTCGCGGGCAGCACGAGCCTCCATCGCGGCAGCTTCGGCAGCGCCCACGATGATGCGCTTGACCCGCTCGACCGCCTCATCGAGGACGGCCGATGCGTCGAGCGCAGCCTTCACGCCGGGAGTGGCGTTAGGGTGGTAGCCGTCGACCAAGCGGGCGACGGTATCGGCCTGCGAGAGACCAAGGCTCGTGCTGATGTCCTTTATGGCGTCACGGGTCTCCGATGAGACATTCAGACTGGTCATTTTCTTTTCGGACTGGACTTGGTTTTCGGCCATGATGCGGCACTCCAATCAACAACGGGCATGGCTCCGCCATGCCATATGGCTGGGAACAATGCACGGCCGCTGTTGAGTTGTCTTTTTCCTGCGATCGGTGAGTTCTAAAAGGCGTCTCAAGTCATGCGTTCACGCAGGTTTTCGGTTAGAGAAATACCGCACCCTTATATAGTAACGCCGCCGCACTCGGGCCTATTAGGCAAATCGCGAAACGACAGACGGACTTATTTCCTGACGCCCACCAATCCGCGTTCACGAAGGATGCGGTACAGCGTTGATTTGGAGACGCCAGTCGCAGCGCAAATATCGGGAATAGGAGTCTCTCCTCCAAGATAGAGCCTTACTGCGGCATCGGCTTTGACGCCGGCAGTGCGAGGCCTGCCACCCACGTTGCCGCCGTGGCTCCGTTTGACGGCGATACCCTCGGCCTGGCGTTGCCTGATCAGATCTCGCTCAAGTTCCGCGGTGCAAGCATGGGTGCCAAGCACGAAGCGCCCGAATGCGGTATCTAGATCCACGGGCTGTTTCAGGGACGTGAGCTTCACGCCGAGGTTTCGAAACATAAGGTCATAGTTGAGCAGCTGCCTGGTCGATCTGGTCAAGCGCTCCCAGGATTCGACCACCACCTCGTCGCCCGCCCGCATCTTCTTGAACAGGCGCTTCTGCTGCGTCCGGTCGCCGTCCTGGGCACCCGTGACCTTGTCCTTGTAGATATGGCCATAGGCCACGCCAGCGTTCACCAGAGCCTCGATCTGGCGGTCCAACCTCTGGTCTTTCGTGCTCACGCGAGCATATCCGTAACGTGTCATTTCAGCCTCCTGCCTCGTATTTGATTTTCTCATGGGAATTGACGTGGAGGTTTTGACACTGGGTTTTGGCACTCGACGTTCACGGCATCGAGGGTTCGATTTTCGAGTGCCCAGAGGCATACGTTTTGGGACGAACGGCTAATGGAATATGTTGGGACGGATAGTATTCTACTACCAAATAGTAGTAGAATACTATCGTAAAGATTGGAGGCTCATGGTCCGGATACACCAGAGAGTTCACGAGCGGCACCCCGAGCTAGATGACGGTGATGTCGAGGCGGCGTGGGAGAGCTACTGCTTCGCAGCCGTCCGCATACCCGGGGAGCGCGAGATGCGGACGGGCTACGACCCGCAAGGCCGGTACATCGAGATGGTCGGTGTCCTCCTGGCCGACGGCGCGTGGCTCGTCTACCACGCCATGACGCCGCCGAGCAAGAAGACGCTGAGGGAGATCGAGAACGCGAGAAGGAGAGGTTACTGATGGAATATAGGCTTGCAAACGGATCCGTTATCACGGATGGGGACATCGAGCGCGAGTGCGCGGAATACGAATCCGGCTCCTGGGAGGGGAGCCTGGTGAACCTCCGAGTCGGCCGCCCCAGGCTTTCCGAGGTGGAGGCCAACGCAAACCTGTCTTTCAAGTGCCCGAAGACGGGCGCCGACCTCATCGAGAGGGCGGCCGCCGCGTGCGGGATGCGGAAGTCGGAGTTCATGCGCTCGGCCGCTATCGAGAAAGCCGAGAGGATACTCAGGTCGGCATAGCCCCGACGTGCCTTCCCGGAATCGGCGCTGCCGTTGGTCAGGGCATCCGCGCCAACCTTGGTCTAATCGCCTCGTAAATCGAATCCTGTTGAGCCGTTTACCTGCGGGTTTGTGAACATATGCCACTGCCATACCTTAGGTGAGAATCGTGTCCGCGCGGTGCGATACAGTAAATAAAATGCCACGCGAGGAAAGGAACAGCATGAGCGACACACAGGAAATCGTTCAACGGCTCGAGCACGAGATGGCACAACGAGCCTCCGCTGTTGAGAAGGTCGATGCTTTCAAGGTTCAGTTCAATCAGGCCATCAAGGCCTTCATGGCCGCCGACGAGGCGGTCCGCGGTCTCAACGACCACGACAGCGAGGTCGACACCCAGATTGCAACCGCCATTGACGAGCACCTTCGAGCAATCGACAGACTGTGCCGCTTCGGCATCGACGGTGGATTCGGCGAGGAGCATCCCGTTAAGGAGTACTAGACCGCTGCATGGCCATGGAAGTAAAGTAAAAGGGGGTCGGACCAGAAGCAGTTCCCGGACAATTGGCGTCCGGCCAGACACTTCGGTTCGGCCCTTTCTTTCAGGATTCTGTAACAGAAAAGCCCCTGCTAGAGGTGATTTTTCGTGAGTTGATATTATAACAGCTGATTGAACTGCAACGCGCTAGGTCCACTAGGGCGAGGCAAACTAGCGAGGCGTGTCGCCGCGAGTGTAATCGCCGCGATCGACGACGCGGTCGTCCAGCTGCCTCGACACGGCGCCACCGCTGTGCGTCTTGCCCACGGCGCGACAGAAGAAGACACTGTTGGGGTCGATGGGCTAAGACCGTTGCTGACCAAGTGCCATTAGCGGCCATTGGCACATGTCGAGCCAGGCTGATTCTGTGGGTATAGGGTGGCATTTCACTGAGGTCGGAAACTCCCGCAACCATTGATTAATTTCGATATGTCCGAAATTAATATTACATACATGGGTAACAAGCATATATGGGAGCGCTCAAGTAACCGAAGTAACCGAGCCGGGGCAAAAATTGGCAAGAAGGACCCCGGTGAGAAGTTTGGAGGCGAAGATGAGTACAACGAAAGACCTGTTTATTACTCGCAGGTCAATCCTGACGGCAGCCGCATTGGGCGGACTGTCACTAATCACCCCACATGGTGCATTTGCTGATGGTTACAATTCTGAAACTGTAGAATTCCTAGCATTCCCGGATCTGAGTGAATCTGATGTCGAGGCGATTGTGCGTCAACGTGCAGAGCAAGAAGCGGCCCTTATCATAGAAGAGGCGATGTCATCTGATGATGTTGAGCTCTATGCGACACGCGGTCGCCCAAGCTACAGCACTGTATACGGGAGCGTGCAAACGAAAGCCAGCGGATGGCACGACGTTGCTGGGCAGCCCCCGGGGGGCATTCACATCGACGGGAGCGGTTCTGTAAACGTCCAGCGGTATGGCGGCGGTTCGGTGAGTGTATCGGTGCCGCTCCCGAATGGTGTCGGAAGCATAGGCGTATCGATACCGCTGGCAAAGCGCGAGGCGATGGCGACTGGGTTTTCCATTGATATCGGCGGCCCTGGCTTTTGGAAAGTAACGGCGAACGTTGAACACAAGGTCCAGCCGTTTGTTGTTTATGAGACCGTCAATGGCGTCAAGAAGGTGTACAAAAAAGCAGCGACGAATGACTTCTTCCGTCTTGCCTTAGGCAAGCGAAAAGTAGGATGACATGATAGGCAAGAGCTATGCAAAGATAGCGATTGTTTGCCTTGTAATCGGTCTTGCAATGGCACTATGCGCATCATTCGCGAAATATAGGTCCGAGCAATCGTTTATTGATGGCGCTGAAAACGGTTTTGGCATAGACGGGATGTATGTCAACGATGGCGCGACCAGGACGTCTATGGCGATTCTTGCAGGCGAAGACATGGAATGGCAAATCTGTAATGACGATGGCTCTTGTCTGAGTGGTCGTTTGGCCGCAACGAGCGATCCGAATTCGTTCGATCTTCTCGACAATGATGGAGCGGATTGCGGTTCTGTTCACCTTGCATATGCATCGCGAGATGGGATGGACGGCATCCTCTACGTCTCCCACGAAACTGACGATTTCAAGATGCGCAAAACTAACCGAGCGCCGGCTTTTATCGAGGAGTGAGAGTTCCCGGCGGTCTGCCGATCAGGCCGCCGGGGTATCGAACCCCGCATCCATCCGCATGAAGTTGATAATCGAGGAAACAAAGCCGTCCCAGGCAGGACGGCTTTGGTCTTTAAAGGCCGGGTTTTACCCTAGCCCAAAATGGCCAGAATGGTCACCAGAAGAAGAGCGACGATCATAAGACGGAGCTCGGACATAGCGACCACCTCCCCGGAAACTCGGGCAGGGCCAAGCTAGCGAGGCGGGGTACGAGCTGACTGCTTTCTGTTTAATGGCTGTCAATCTCTTCTGCCGTCTCTTTTCGCTTTTACTCAGTAGTTATAGCTAAACGAGTAATTGCACTCAATTGCAAAACTGATCCGGCTGCGTTCCGACTTAAAGATTTCTGTTGTCTGGTTCATCTGCCAGATAGTCGTGGGGAACATAGTCAACGTGATGACGCTTTTCAAGTTCCTCGATAAACCGGTCGACCTTTCGAGCATTTTGGTAAACCTTTTCGAGCGTGCGGAAAACAGCTTTCTCGTTGTACGCGGGAAGACCTTGGGCGTTCACAAAATACATCAGCTGATTGAGATTCGTTCCTTCCTTCAATAACTCATGATGGAGTTTTTCAACTTCCGCGATGTCAAAATTGAATGATTCGATCTTTCCGTAAATTGCGCTGCGGCGAACCAGTTCGCTTGCAGAAATGCCGAGCGCCGCTGCGCGCTGTTCGATCGCCTTTTTTTCTGGAGCGGTAAGCATCACATGAAACGAAACGTCACGTTTCTCGGCGATGGCTTCACCGCGCTCGTCAGTTTTTTCCGGAGCGTGTTTGCGCCCCTGTTTTTGCAGCGTTTTATTTTTTACGCGTTCGATTTTCTTAGTCTCAAGATCGTCGAGAGAAATCGAACGGCTAATCAAAACGGAGCGGATTAGTTCAGCTTCCGTGCAACCGGCTTCGTCACAGAGGCGCCGAAAAATTTCCTTTTCTTCAGCGGTCAACGTCGCTTCGACCTTCTCGCTTCGTCTCATTTTTATCCCTTCAGTTTCGGAGTGGCCTCCGAAACGAGATTTGGAAAAGTCCGCCGAATTTTTCTCGAAGTCAAAGCCGCTTCGCGCACAAAGCGGAACCCAGCTTTGCCTGTCTTCTTTTCCCGTGTGAGGGAAAAGCAAGATCGTAAATGGCCATAGTTCATGCTTGCATGTAATTATGGCCATTTACGTACATCTTGCAATCTCCGGAACGGTGATTGGGCGAAACGCAGTGTAGACGTGGAATGAGAGGCCTCATTCCAAGCGAGAGGCCTCGCGGCGTCGTAACTGCGTGAAGACCGTGAGCGGAAGCGAAATTTTAACGCGAAGGATGCTGAGCGTTAGAAGTTCGCTGTAGCGAGAGCGAAGCGATATTGCGAATGCGAGGGATGCCGAGTATTTGCAATATCGCGCAGCGGGTTTGCGCCGCGGGCGGCGCAAACATTCGACTTGTCGAATCGTTTTTCGCAACGCCAGCGAAAAAGTTGAGGCAGCTTTCGACATTTCAATGACGCGGAGAGTCTTTGGTGAGACTCGTAGCGTTGTTGGATTGTCGAAAGGTAACGCGATTTGAATTACGGTTCGGATTAACGATTCGATTTGGCTCTGTTAGACCAGGATTGACATACATGTGTCCCCACGGTGCCATATCTTTGA
>CALDBJ010000091.1 GCA_937937835.1 uncultured Collinsella sp. | reverse complement strand
GCTTGTCGTGTGCTTCCTTCCAGCTGGAAAACGTCTCGCCGTCGATGGTGACGGTGCCGTCGTCATTGGTATGCACGCTATGTCCATCGTCCTCAAGCGTATCGACATGCACGCCGTCCGGCCCCACATGCACCTCTTCGCCCTTGCGCTCGTTGGTCACATGGATGCCGTTCCAGCCAACATGGACTTCCTCGCCTTTATTGGGATCAATGACGTGGATGCCGCGCGCGAGGGAAATATCGACAAGTGGTTTGTCGCCACAATCGGCGTGCTCGGCAGAATCTTCGGCCTCTTTAGCCTCATCCACCGTTTCGGTGCTGCCGTCCTCTGAGCCATCGGCATCACTAGCCGCTTCCCCATACAACAGCTCATCCAGCGACACGCCATACAGCGCGGCGAGCACAATAAGGTTATCGGTATCGGGCGAGGACTCGCTGCGCTCCCATTTACTGACAGCCTGACGACTCACGCCCAGCTGGGCGGCAAGCGCCTCCTGAGAAAGCCCGGCAGCCTTGCGGCGATCAACGAGCCGCTGTGCCATCGCAAGATCCATGGTGGTTCCTTTCGTTTGATGGTCGAATCGAATGAGCCGAGTATGCTGAGAACAACCGGTAGCGACCACCATTTCTAGTTAGAATCTGCTCCAACCCTACCGCAACTACCGGTAGCAACCCCTAACGACCAGCCATTTCAGGACAAATGTCAGTGCAAGTAGCGGCCAAGAGCCCCCACTCAGTAAGTTGCGGTGGAATAGTTTCTAGATTCAGCCATTTGAGGGCTAAGCTGGAACTATTTCACCGCAACTTAATTTCAGGCTAGGCACCTGTAGCAAGAAGGCGAATAGCCTCGGCGAGTATGTAAACGAAGGGCCCTCCGACCCCGCCCGACGATTTCGATTGGCGACCTTTGACGGAGTCAAGGGAGGAGCCAAATCGAAATACGTCGGGCGGGGCCGGAGGGCCCGATGGGATGGATTTCGGCCGAGGCTATTCGTCGCCGAAGCTGATGCCCAACGCCTTGGCCTCGCGCACCAGATCGCTCTGGGGGTCGACATACTTGAGCTTGCCGGCAACATCCTCGAGCGGCATGTGGCACATCTTGCCGTCGCGCAGGGCAATCATGTAGCCAAACTCGCCACGCAGGCAGCCGAGCGCTGCCTCGACGCCGCACTGAGTCGCAAAGATGCGGTCCTGGGCGTCGGGCTGGCCTCCGCGCTGCGTGTGACCGGGGATAGCGACACGGGTCTCGCGACCGGTCTTGGCCTCGATCTCCTTGGCGATGTCGTACACGATTGACGGGCTCGTGCGCTCGGCGAGTTTCTTCTTGTACTCCTTCTTGGACAGCGCCGCGTCCTCCTTGGAGATAGCGCCCTCGGCGACGGCCACGATGGTAAAGCGGCTGCCGGTCTCCATGCGATGCTCGATGGTCTTGATGACCTGGTCCATGTCGTAGGGGATCTCGGGAATCAAGATGACATCCGCACCGCCCGCGACGCCGGCATACAGCGGGATCCAGCCAACCTTGTGGCCCATGATCTCGATGACGAACACGCGGCCGTGGCTCGAGGCGGTAGTGTGGATGTCGTCGATGCACTTGGTGGCGACGTCGATGGCGCTCGTAAAGCCAAACGTCATCTCGGTGCCCCAGGTGTCGTTATCGATGGTCTTGGGCAGGGCGATAACGTTGAGGCCCTCTTCGCGCAGGCGGTTGGCGGTCTTGGTGGAGCCGTTGCCGCCCAGCATAAACAGGCAGTCGAGCTGCAGCTTGTGATAGGTGTGGACCATCGCCGGCACCTTCTCGACGCCGTCGGCCTCGGGAGTGTCCAGACGCTTGAACGGCGTGCGGCTCGTGCCAAGGATGGTGCCGCCGCGGGTGAGGATGCCGCTAAAATCGGCGGGCGTCATGACGCGGAACCTGCTGTAGATAAGGCCTTGGTAGCCGTCCTCAAAACCGTAGATCTCGATAGGTTCTTCGCTATTGGTCATGAGCGTTTTGACGATGCCGCGCATGGTGGCGTTGAGCGCTTGGCAGTCGCCGCCACTAGTAAGAAGACCGATCCTAAGCATGGTGAATCCTTCCGGGCAAGTTATAACATGCGCATAAGTTTACCCCCGCACACTGTTGATGCGGAGGTAAAACGTGTTAGCTCAGATGTATAGAAATGTAAGTAACGTCAGGCGAGCGTAAGGTCGATGGGCCTGGCTCCTTAAAGCGCGAAGGCGTCGACGTCGCCCCAGTGACGGCGCAGCGTGATGGCAGCAGCGGGCTCGGTATTGTCAAAGACGACCGACCATTGCGTGTTGCTGGTGATGTCTTCCGGATTGGGCTCTTGCGCCGCAGCGCGTAGGGCTTTCCAAGCGACTGCCTCGTCTTGGGCGCCGGCATGGGCGTCGAGGACATCGGCGATGGCGACGGCGCGCTCTTTACCATGGCCCAGCTCGCCATTCTTTTGGTTGGGCAGCACTTCGTCACCATAGCAGGCGTAGAAGTTCGTAACCTGGCGTACGGGAGTCGCTTTGAAAGCGCGGTCCGGATCGTGCGGATCCCACTCTACTACGCGCGCGTCACCGGCGGCGTCGTTGATAAAGAAGTGATAATCGCGTCCGGCCATGGCGTGCATGTCGTAGGCGGAAAGCAGGTCTACGGCCTCCTGCGTGGTAGCCGCGCGGTCGAGCACAAGGCGGATGGCGAGCGAAGTGTTGATGACGGGGCGTTGCGTGTCCTGGTCACAGGGCTTGGAATCCAGGGTGAGTACGGCAATGGACACGCCGCATTCGTTAACACCGTCGAGCTGGGCAAACGGGCCCATGAGCGCGGCGGCGCGTCCGGCGACGGAGTCAAGCGGAGTGTTATCGCCCAGGTTGTTAAGGGCCGCAAAGCCGATGGAGGCATAGCCGTCGCGCGGGTGATTGCGCACCAGCAGCGCCGAGGTGTCGTCCTTAAAGTCGTAATTGCGACCGGTGCGCACGCGGCCTTCGGCATCTACGGCGGCAAAGGCGCTGCAGGCAAACTGGGGCGCCTGGACATGTGCCGGCACGCCGGGCAACACCTGCGCCACCACAGCATCGATGTAGGCCTGATCGTCGCGCACGCCAGCGGCGATGATGCGGTCGAGGTCGTAGTCGTAGGCGACGTCGATTGCATACAGGTCATAGTCATCCGCATAGTCGGTCAAGCGCTTGAGCGACGCGGCGGACTTGATTTGCTTGCGGTAAACGATGCCGGCGGCAGCGGCAAGGCCGACGGCGACTCCCGCGACACCGCAGGCGATGGCAATGTTACGTGGCTTCATGACGGCTCCTCTCGTCCTGTTAGCGCAATTGTCGCAAAAGGAGCGCGGGCATGATGGCTCAACTTGGTGAGCGGCGCGGAATTAAGCACGGAATGAAGAGTGCGGTGCTGGCGTGGCGGGGTATGCTGGAGGGGACCATCAACCCAGCGAAAGGGGAGAGCATGACGGATCAGGAAACGCCCGAGCGCGTGCACGTGACTGCCGACGATATCGAGGCCGCCAACGACCTTATCGACTTTATCGAGGCATGCCCCAGCATGTTCCATACGGCGGCGACCATTATGGCCGAGCTCGACGAGGCGGGCTTTACCTACCTGCCCGAGAACGCGGCGTGGGACATCGAGCCGGGCGGTCGCTATTACACGCAGCGCAACACCTCGAGCGTTGTTGCCTTTAAGGTGGGCGAGGACCTTGCCGCGACGTGGGGCGAGGACGGCGTTGCCGGCGACTATCATTTCCAGCTCACGGCGTCGCACAGCGATTCTCCGACGTTTAAGGTTAAGGCCGTGCCCGAGCTCGACGGCGCAGGCGAGACGCTGCGCCTGAACACCGAGGCCTACGGCGGCATGATCGACTACACCTGGTTCGATCGCCCGCTGGCGCTGGCCGGTCGCGTGCTGGTGCGCGAGGGCGACCGTATTGAGAGCCGCCTGCTTGCCACCGAGCGCGAGGTCGCTATTATCCCGAGCCTCGCCATCCACATGAACCGCGGCGTTAACGAGGGCTTTGCGCCCAACCGAGCCGTTGACCTGTGTCCGCTCATCAGCGCCGGCGAGCTTAAGCCGGGTGACTTCGATGCCCTGATCGCCGAAGAGCTGGATGTTGAGCCCGAGCAGATCCTGGGTCGCGACCTGTTCCTGGTCAATCGTCAGGATGCACGCATCTGGGGCTGGGCCGACGAGTTTATCTCGACGCCCAAGTTTGACGACCTGGCCTGCGCCTATACCTCGCTACAGGCATTTTTGGGCGCCGAGAACGCGCACGACGTTTCGGTCTTCTGTTGCTTTGATAACGAGGAGGTTGGCTCCGAGACCAAGCAGGGCGCCATGTCGACGTTCTTAGCCGACGCGCTGCGCCGCATTAACGGATCGCTGGGCTTTGACGACGAGTCGTACCATCGCGCCCTTGCCGCATCGATGCTCGTGAGCTGCGACAACGCGCATGCCGTGCACCCCAACCACGCCGAGAAGTGCGATGCGCGCAACCAGGTTGTGCTCAACGGCGGCATCGTCATCAAGGAAGCCGCCAACCAGCACTACTGCACCGATGCCTTTAGCCGCGCGGTGTTCCAGGCTATTTGCGACGACGCCGACGTGCCCACGCAGGCCTTCGCCAACAAGAGCGATATGGCGGGTGGCTCCACCCTGGGCAATCTGTCCAATATGCAGGCGAGCATGCATGCCGTAGACGTGGGCCTGCCGCAGCTGGCCATGCATTCGAGCTACGAGACCGGCGGCGTACGCGACGTGATGTACGCCATCCGCGCCCTCACGGCCTTCTACGAGCGCAACCTAACCATCAACGGCGCCGAAAGCGTAGAGCTCTAAAATCGACCAAAATGGGATGACAATTTTGGCAGGTTTTATCTGGGCAAATGCCACAACGCCAACGGCAAGACGGAACTGCTAAGGCTTGCAGATAAAGCTGGCGCCAGCGAAACGTCGCAGGTAGAGCAAAAGTCAGCGAGAGCCCGCCAGGGCGAGCAAGGTGACGTGAAAGAGGAGGGCATAGGCCTTTTGGCCATGCCCGACGATTGAACGTCAGATTGCCGCTCTGGCGGGCTCGCAGCGTCGAGGGGTTCCGGCGTTTGGTAAAACGCCGGAACAAATCAGTGTTCGATCCAACAACGTAAAGTCTCGCCGGCCTGCAGGTGACGCAGATTCTCCGCGGCAATGTCGACCACGTTGTTGAGTGTGGCTGCCAGGTGGAACCAACCGGAGACGTGCGGCGTGATGAGCATGTTGGGCGCATCCCACAGCGGGCTTGTGGCGGGCAGCGGCTCGGGGTCGGTGACGTCGACCGCGGCGCCGGCGAGATGTCCCGACTCCAAGGCGGCAGCCAAGTCGTCGGCGACCACAAGGTCGCCGCGGCCGCCGTTGGCAAAGAAGGCGCCCGGCTTCATCGCGGCGAAGAACTCGGCGTTCGCCAGACCGCGGGTCTCGGGTGTGCTGGGCATAAAGGATGCGACGACGTCTGCCTCGGCCAGGCGCTCGGGCAGGGCGTGCATGCCGTCCATGTCCTCAAACACGATGGGGTAGACGAGCGGATGACGCTTGATACCGCGGACGTGTGCGCCCATGCTGCGGCAGAGCGTGGCGAAGTGCCCACCGATATCGCCGGCGCCCAGTACGAGTACATTGGCATTTTTGAGCGAAGTGACCGGCCCCAAATCCTCCCAGCGATGCTCGCGCTGCAGGTCTTGGTAGCCGGGCAGGCGCTTCATCATGGAAAGGACCATGGCAAACATGTGCTCGCTCACGGCCTGGCCGTAGGCGCCGATTGAGCAAGACAGCTTGGCTTCAGCCGGCACGGTGCCGGCGGCGAGGTAGTCGTCATAGCCGGCGGTCTGCAATTGCAACAGCTGGAGATGCTCGCATGCCGTGAGCATGTCAGGGTCGATGTTGCCCAGGATCACGTCGGCATCAGCGACCTGCTCGCGCGTGGCGGCGTCGGAGCTCGTGTAGATAAAGTCCTCGCCCGGAGCGCTCGACTCAAGAATTGCGCGATGGCGGTCGTTGACGGGCAACAAAACCAGGATGTTCACAAGCAGTCCTCTCCGCTCGACCTGCCAAAAGGGGACAGGTTTATTTTTGGCAGGTTTTATCAGGCAAAACGTTCAAACAAAAACGCCGGATGCAAGACGAGCGTGCCCGTCAGCATCCGGCGCATCCACGGCTACCAGCTCAGCAGCTCGTAGCCGTCCTCGGTCACCACGAGCTGTACCTCGCACTGGGCCGAATCGCTGCCGTCCTTGGTGCGCACACACCAACCGTCACCCTTGCTAATCTTGATGTCGGGCGCTCCGGCATTGACCATGGGCTCAATGGTAAAGACCATGCCCGGAGCCATGATGGTGTCCACATCGGGTGCCTCGGTGGTAAAGCCCACAAACGGGTCCTCGTGGAACTCCTTACCGATGCCGTGTCCGCCGTACTCGCGCACCACGCTAAAACCGACGTCCTCGACCGTCTTTTGCACGGCCTCGGCCATGACGGACAGCGGCAGCCACGGCTTGACGGCCGCCAGACCCGCCTCCACGCTGGCGCGGGTGACGTCGACCAGGCGCTGGCGCTCGGCCGAGACCTCGCCGATGCAGAACATGCGGCTCGAGTCGCTAAAGTAGCCGTCTAGGATCGTGGAGCAGTCCACGTTGATGATGTCGCCCTCGTGCAGCACGTCCGTATCGCAGGGGATACCGTGGCAGACCACATCGTTGATCGAGGTGCACACGCTTTTGGGGTAGCCCTCGTAGTTGAGGTCTGCCGGCGTACCGCCGTGCTCGACGGTGTAGTCGTAGATCATCTGGTCGATCTGGTTGGTGGTCATGCCTGCGGCGATGTGCTCGCCTACGTAGTCGAGCACGCCCACGTTGATGGCGGCGGAGCGCTTGATGCCCTCGATGTCGGCGGGCGTCTTGTAGAGCGTGCGGGGCAAAACCTCCCAGCCCTCCTCCCACAGGCGCTCGAGGCGCTCATCAAAGGTGCTGTGACATTTCTTATATTTTTTGCCGCTGCCGCACCAGCAAGCGTCGTTGCGGCCGGGTACGGGTCCTTTGTCATACATGGCTAACTTCCTTTCATCCGCAGCTAGTATAGCCCACCCATGCGTCCATAAAAGTTGCGGTGATATAGTTCCGATTTAAGCGGTTTAACAGCACAAATAGGAACTATATCACCGCAACTGATGGGGCGGGATGGCGGGCACTAGCTGCTGCGTGGTTTTGCTAGTAGCTCACCTGGCAGGGAATGCCGAGGGCGCGCACACGCGCGGCAATGGCGTCGAGGACGTCGGGTGCTGCTTTGGCAAGGCCGGTGACCGGTGTCTCGCGCGCCACCGTGTAGATGGTCGCCTCCTGCGGACGAATGCGCTCGAGTGCCGCGAGCCAAGGGCCAACGTACTCCTCGCCGGTATTGTCGAGAGGATTGCCCTGGTGTTCGCCGGTCAAAAACATCGTCTGGATAATGACGTGGCCGTTAAAGCTCGCGAACGTCTCGATCTGGTGCTCCACATCGTAGGGGCCAACGGGTTGATCGAGCAGCTGGATAAATGCCGGGTCGACCGTATCGAGCTTGAGGATGTTGTCGTCGACCATCATGAGCGCGTCGTGTACCTGGGGACGGTCGGCGCGCGTGCCGTTGGAGAGCACGGCGATCTTGGAGTTTGGGGCAAACTCGTCGCGCAGCGCGACAGCGCCGGCGATGGCCTGCGGAAACTCCGGTGCGGCGGTGGGCTCGCCGTTGCCGGCAAACGTGATTACATCGGGGAGCTCGCCCTCGGCTGCCATCTCGCGCAGCTTTGCCTCGAGCGCGTCGAGTACCACGGCAGCTGTGTTATACGGCTCGTGGCAGGGGCGCTCGGCGTTGAGGCCGTTTTCGCAGTAAATGCAGTCGAACGTGCAGATTTTGCCGCTGGCCGGCATCATATTGACGCCGAGCGAGAGACCAAGGCGACGGCTGCGAACGGGCCCAAAGATGGGGCTGGCATTCAAAAACGTAGACATAGGCATATGCTCCTCAAGACAATTAACCTTAAGCATAGCATCGGCTCCAACGTATGGTCCGGGCTTGTACTTTGCAGGTTTCGTTTTTTAACTCTGCCTTCGATGCCGCGTCATGAAAGATATCGGGTCGGGTACAGTTAATCTGTTAACAAGGCGTAAGGAAATGCGGGTCCATCCAACCGTACCGATGTACAACTGGATGGGCGTTGATGATGGGGGCACAACATGGATTTTACGGTCGAGAATGCGGGCATCACGATCGCCTGCCGCGAGTATGCCGGCCCAGATGTATCGCCTGATGCTCCCGCCTTGGTGTGCGTGCACGGCGCTTGTGTCGACGGTGTCTTTTTTGACGGTATCGCCCGTGAGCTCGCCTGTGACTATCGCATCATTGCCTACGACCGCCGCGGTTGCGGCGAGAGTGGCGACGCTGCAGACGGACGCTACGACCTCGCCGCCCAAGCCGCCGACCTGCAAGCTGTTATCGAGCATATTGGCGCTCCGGCAAACGTGCTCGCGCACAGTGCCGGTACGTTGGTGGCCCTGGAGCTTCTCCGTGCAAACCCCGCCATAATCTCGCGTGCGATTCTGCATGAACCCGCCGTGACGGATGAGGGCGCCGGCCTGGGCGCGGCCCCGGTTTTGCTCGAGATGATCGCCGCGGGAAAGGTCTCCAGGGCATTACGGGCCTTCCTGGGCGCCATCGGCGATTCGGACCCTGAGGCCCCCAAGTTAACCGAGGCAGAAGCCAAGCATGCCCTGCGCAACGGCCGCAGTTTCATGGCGAACGAATACGGGATTACTATGACCTGCGTTCCCGATTGGGACAGCGTTCGCGCGTCGAAAACGGTGGCCGCCGTGCTTTTGGGCGAGCTCTCGATTGGTACGCCCCGCGAGGCGGGAACGAGGATGGCGGCTGAGCTTTTGGACTGTCCGCTCGTAATGGTTCCCGGCGCGCACAACGGCCTGCGCGATCGCCCGGCAGCGGCTGCCCAGACTGTCCGTGGCATCCTGGGGTTCTAGCAGCTGCAAAAAAACAAAACAGGCTTCATCCGCAAACGTTTCGGCCGTGTTAACAAATGCGCTCAAAACCTTACGTTTGCGGCTTCAATCGCGCCGTCTGCCAACTCATAAAAATGTAACAGCATTCACGTGCCTACCTGCATCGACAAGGTGTTACCCTTGTAACATTTGGAACCCACCGCTCCATGCGAAACTATCGAAAGGGCCCCGTATGCTCAATAATCACGAGGTCAATCTAACCGACGAGGAGGCTGCCGCCGAGGTCGCCCGTGTCGCAAGGACCTACCCCGTGGTACGTTTGCTGTCGGCCGATCAGATTAAGAGCGAGCCTAACTGCCTGCTCGCCGGCGATCGCTGCCCTTGTCTGCGTCAGTCGAGTCTTGAGGCCTTGACAGATTCCGATGAGGTGTCGGAGCAACTGCTCAACGATGGTGTTGAGTACCGCGCCCGCCTGCGCCCTCTAAAGGTCGAGGGCGAGCCTCATGTCTTGCTGATGGTGCGTCCGATTGATGAGCAAGAGGCTGCAGAAGAGGACCTTGTCTACACCGACGTGCTGACGGGCGTGTGCAATCGTCGATATTACGAGGAAAAGCTCCGTAGCGCCCGCATGAAGGCCGGTGTTGCGATGATCGACCTTGATGATTTTAGGGTCTTCAACGATACGTGTGGCCGCCATGCCGGCGACCTTGCGCTCGGTGCTGTGGCAACAGCCATACGCAGCGGTATTCGTTCGACTGACGAACTTGTGCGCTATGGCTGCGACAAGTTTGTAGCTGTCATGCCCAATATTCCCTCCGATGACTTTGCCCGTCGTCTGCGTCAGGTATCCGATGCCGTCCATTCCACGATTATTCCGGGCCATGAGCACGTGAGCTTGACGGCATGTGTTGGTGGCGTTCGCATTCATGGCGAGACGGTCGATGAGGGCGTTGGCCGCGCTGTCCAGTTACTGAGCCGTGCCAAGGCAAAAGCCGGTACGGTCGTGACCGATGGCGATTCCATCGAGGCCTTCCAAAGCGAAAAGCCTTTGGTGCTTATTGTCGATGACTCCGAGATGAACCGAGCCATTCTCAGCGAGATGCTCAAGGACGAGTATTGCATCCTCGAGGCCGATAACGGTCGTACGGCGCTCGATATGGTCGACCGTTATGGCGATGAGTTGTCGCTCGTGCTGCTGGACATTGTCATGCCGGGCGCGAGCGGCTTTGAGGTACTGGCCGATCTGTCGCGCCGATCGGGTATCGACAATCTGCCTGTCATCATGATTTCGAGCGAAGATTCCGATGATATGGTTCTGCGCGCGTACGAGCTGGGCGCCTCGGACTATATCAACCGCCCGTTTGATTCCCGTGTCGTGCGCCGCCGTGTAAGCAACACCATCCGCCTATACGCCAAACAGCGTCGCCTGACGAGCCTGCTGTCCCAGCAGTACAACGAGCGTGTCAAGAACAGTCGCATGCTCATCGACATCATGGCCGGCGTCATGGAGCTTCGCAACGGCGAGAGCGGCAGACACGTTACGAATATCGAGAAGCTGACCGAGCTGCTGCTTGGCTGTCTGGTCCGGCGTAGCGACACGATCTCCCTCGACAATGAGGAACGCTCCACGATCGCCCTGGCTTCGGCTCTGCACGATATCGGCAAGATGTCGATAGACGATGCGATTCTCAACAAGCCCGGACGCCTTACGCCCGAGGAGTTCGAGATTATGAAGACGCATACCACGATCGGCGCCGACATGCTGCTTGAGCTGGGCCGCCATCACGTCGGTAATGCGCTTATGGAATATGCGTACCAGATCGCGCGTTGGCACCACGAGCGCTGGGACGGCAAGGGTTATCCCGATGGCCTTAAGGGCGACGAAATTCCCATTGCCGCACAGGTGGTTTCGGTGGCCGACGTGTACGATGCGCTGACGAGCGTGCGCGAGTACAAGGACGCTATCCCGCACGAGGAGGCTATCCAGATGATCCTGGACGGTAAGTGCGGTACCTTTAACCCGTTGCTGCTCGATTGCCTGCTCGAGGTGCAGGACCAAATTGCCGAGACGTTGGCACGCCCCGCTGACGTCGTCGCGTTTCCCACGATTTAGTTTGACCAAAGGAGTTTTTAACCCATGATTTCCATGCGTGAGGCGTATGAGAAGATCGGCGCTAATTATGATGACGCGTGCGCTCGGCTGATGGGCGAGGAAATGCTTGCCCGCTTTGCCCTCAAGTTTTTGGATGACGAGAGCATGGACAAGCTGGAGGCCGCCATGGCGGCGGGAGACGCCGAAGGTGCGTTTATGGCGGCGCACACGCTCAAGGGCGTGAGTCAGAACCTGGGATTCGATAACCTGTATGAGCCGGCGGTCGTGGTGACCGAAGCGCTGCGCGGCGCCGATGCCGTTGACGGCGCTCGCGAGGGAATGCATGCGTTGCAGCAGCAATATGCGGCTACGATGTCGGCCCTGCGCGAGGCGGCCGAATAAGAGCTTGCGAGCCTTGGGCTGTATGCCGGCCGCGTATAGGCAAAAGGGCGCCCCGTCGGACCATGTGGCCGGCGGGGCACCTTTGTCTGTTGTGCGGTTCGCGAGCTAGCGGGTCTGCTTTACCTTGGCCGCTGCCTCGACAAACGACTTCCACAGGTTAAAGTCGGTCTCGAGCGTCATCCACGTGTACTCAGGATGCCATTGCACGCCCAGGCAGAATGGCTGGCCTTCGACCTCGATGCACTCGGGAACGCCGTCGGTTGCCTTGGCGACCAAGCGCGTGCTTTTACCCAGACGATCGACGCAGCAGTGATGTGCCGAGTTGGTCTGGATCAGCCTGTGCCCGCCAACCGCGCGCTCCAGCAGCGAGCCCGGCACGACCTCGACGGGGTGCACGGGATCGTTGAGCACGTGGGTATGGCGCCACTGCGTGCGGCCCTCGCGCGCACCCAGGCTCGGCACGTCCATGCACAGGGTGCCGCCGGTGGCGACATTGAGCAGCTGCGTGCCTCGGCAGGTGGTAAAGAGCGGCTTCTTGGCGCGAAGCACCTCGTTAACCAGCTTAAACTCAAAACGGTCGCGAATCTCGCAGCACAGCGTGGGGTCGTAAGGACGCTCGTCGCCCCAGCGTTTGGGGTTGACGTCCGGGCCGCCGGGAATAGCGATACCGTCAGCGATTTCCACGTAATGACGGATAACATCGACGTCTTCGGTAATAGACATCTGCAGCGGCAGGCCACCGGCGGCAAGAATGGCATCGACAAAGACACTTGCGATTTCCTCGTTGGGGGAGAGCGTCTCGCTCAAAAACGGCTTCGCCTCTTCCCAGCGCGGCGCGACGAGGATGAGTGGGCGGTTGGCGGGGGCGATGTCGACGTGCGGGGTGTATGACGATGAAGTGCGAGTTCCGATCATAGGTGTAACTTTCGAGTTTGGATGGTCATGGCGAGCGAACATGGCAATTGAGCTAGTGGCCCTTGATGGAGTTGAGGAAGTCCTGGGCGCGCTTGGTCTGGGGGTGGTCGAAGAACTCGTCGGGCGTGCCGGTCTCCACGATCTGGCCGTCGGCCATAAAGACGACGCGGTCGGCCACGCGGCGGGCAAAGTTCATCTCGTGGGTGATGACGATCATCGTCATGCCCTGCTGCGCCAGACGAACCATGACCTCGAGCACCTCGTTGATCATCTCGGGGTCAAGGGCGCTCGTGGGCTCGTCAAAAAGCATGGCCTTGGGTTGCATAGCAAGTGAACGGGCGATGGCCACGCGCTGCTGCTGGCCGCCCGAAAGCTGTGCGGGCACCTTGTCGGCCTGCTCGGCAACGCCCACGCGGCTCAGCAGGTCCATGGCGCGCTCGCGAGCCTCCTCCTTGGAGACGCCCAGCACATCGACCGGCCCCAGCATGACGTTCTGCAGTACGGTCATATGTGCGAACAGGTTGAACTGCTGAAACACCATGCCCAGTTCGGCGCGCATGCGGGCAAGATCCTTGCCTTCCTGCGGCAGGGGCTCACCCTCGATGAGGATCTCGCCCGAGTCGATGGTTTCCAGGCGGTTGATGGTGCGGCACATGGTCGACTTGCCCGAGCCCGAGGGACCGATTACAACGACGACCTCGCCGCGGTCGACTGACAGATTGATGTCGTTGAGAACGTGCAGGTCGCCATAGTGCTTATCGACGTGCTTGAGCTCAATCAGCGGCTGATTGCCGGTAGAAGAAGTGCTCTGTGCCATGGTGCTCGGCTCCTTATGACTCGAAATGGTAAAGCGTTAGCGGATGATGGTCGCGCCGGTCTTGTGCGAAACGTAGACAGCAGCCTTGTTAATCGCGACGTTGATGAGGATATAGATGACCGCGATTACCAGGTAGACCGACACGAGGGCATCGTAGTTGGTAATGAGCACGCGGGCATTTTGCATGAGGTCGGGGTAGCTCACCACGTAGGCGACGGTGGTGTCTTTGACTACGACCACGAGCTGCGAAATCAACGACGGAATGATAAATCGAATAGCCTGCGGCAATACGATTTTAAAGGTGATTTTAGCCTTGGAGAGACCGAGCGCCTGGGCCGCCTCGACCTGCCCGCGCGGTACGGCGTTGACGCCGGCGCGGAAAATCTCGGCAAGTACGCCGGCTGCAGCGAGCGCGACGGGAAGCGTGAGCATCCAAAACGACGGCAGCGCGATCTTGTACTGAGGCAGCACCAAAAAGAAGAAGTAGATGAACAGCAGACTCGGCACGCCGCGGAAGAAGTCGGTGAGCACACGGCAGGCCAGCTGCAGCGGCTTGATGTCGCTCGTGCGGCCGAGCATAAGGCCTAAGCCCAGCACCAGTGCGATGGCGCCGGCGGTGAGCGCGACTTTAACGGTGCCCTCAAAGCCGGCAAGCAGGAACTTCCAGGTGGTGAGGTGCGTAAAGAAATACCAATAGTGGACCGAAAGCTGGCCGGTCACATAAAAGCGCTGCAGTACCAGGACGGCGAGCGCGGCCACGGCAACGAGCGAAATGGCGGTGCCGATGCGAATCTTGGCGCGCATCTTGGGGCCGGGAGCCTCGTAGAGCGCATCGCGCATGGTAAGCGCAGGGGAGGAATGCTTGCTCATCGGAGGATCCTCACCTTCTTATCGATGTAGTTGCCAATGTGGCTCACCACAAAGGCCGTGCCCAGGTAGCCGAGCGCCGAGATAAAGAACGCGGCGACGCCGCCAAGTGAGCGCGTGTTGATATAGCTCACCACGCCGGTGAGCTCCTGCGGTTTAAGCGGCACCTGGCTGCCGAGCGCGGTGGTGAGCATGACGGCGATAAAGAGGTTGGTCATGGGCAGCACGCTCGAGCGCAGTGCCTGCGGAATCACGATCTTGGCGAGGATGCGGTTGAAGCTCATGCCCAGCGAGCGGGCGGCTTCTACCTGGCCGACGCCAACGGTGTTGATGCCGCTCATGAAGTTCTCGGAGCCAAAGGCCGAGCCCAAAAGGACCGTGGCGACGATAACGCAGGTGCGGTAGGGCAGGACGACCTTGAGCGGCGGCAGCGCGTAGACGACGATGATGAGCAGCGCGATGCCGGGGATGTTACGAAAGACCTGGACATACAGGTCGCCAAAGACGCGCAGCGGCTTGAGCGGCGACACGCGCATCACGGTGACGGCGACGGCCAGCACCATGGCGATGGCAAACGACTCAAGCGTCATGCCCCAGGTTGCTAGCAGCGCGTCGATATAGTTCTGGCCATAGAGCGACCAGAGCTCGGAGAGACTCATGCGGACCTCCTGCCGGTAAGGAAAGGGGCTCCCGTGTGTACGGAAGCCCCGACAACTCAGTGAGGAAACAGTTTACCGCAATAAAGCGCATCATGCGTTTCCGTATGGTTTCGTTGCGGCTGTTACCAGGCTCGCTGCCTAGGCGCCGATCTCGGGCAGCTCGGGAACATTGGTGTCGCCCGTACGGTCGCCGATGCAGATCTGCCACAGCTCGGTCCAGGTACCATCGTCTTCGATCTTCTTGAGGAAGTCGTTGACAAAGGCGACGCCGTCGGAATCGAGCGGCAGACCGATGCCATAGGGCTCCTTGCTGCCGAAGGGCTTGCCGGCGATCTTGTACTTGCCGGGCTCGCGGACCAGGGCGCTCTGCTGCATGTTGTTATCGATGACGTAGGCGTCAACACGGCCCTGCTGGAGTGCCTGGCGGGCCTCCTCGTCGGTCTTGAACTCCTGCTGGCTGGCCTTGGGGACAAACTCCTCCAGGATGGCGGGGCCGTTGGAGCCGGACTGGACGGCGACGTTCTTATCGGCCAGGTCGTCGACGCTCTTGATGTCGTCGTTATCGGCGAGCACCAGGATGGCCTGCTGCGGGTAGTAGTAGGGGCCGGCGAAGGAGACGAGCTTCTTGCGCTCGTCAGTGATGGTGTAGGTGGCAAAGACGGCGTCGACCTGGCCGTTCTGCAGGACGGACTCACGCGTGTCCGAGGTTACCTGGGTGATCTCGACCTTGTTCTCGCCCAGAATGTAGTTGGACAGGAGCTGTGCGATACCGGCGTCGAAGCCGCGGGTCTGACCGTCTTTCTCGTTGAGGAGGGAGAAGAGCGTGGAGGTCTGAACGCCACCGATCTTAAAGACGCCGGCGTCCTTAACGGCCGTGGCCCAGGTGCTGGCGGCGATGGCGTCGTCATCGGCCTTGGGGCCGTTGTCGACGAGCTTGTCGAATGCCTTAGCGTCGAGCGTGGTGGAAGCCTCGGTATCATTGGAGCTCTTGGAAGAGCCGGCGGCGGAACCCTTGTCGGCCTCGGTGCTGGTGTCGGAGCAGCCGGCAAGACCAAGGCCGGCGACGGTTGCGAAGGTGGCGGCAACGAAGCCGCGGCGGTCGAGAACGACCTGCTGGGAGAGGTTCTTGCTCATGGTAGAACACCTTTCTCAATAAAATCCCTAGCGGTTGAGTAGAGTTATACCCTATCGCGCTCAAATGGGTCAACACGAAATAACTCAGAAACATACTTAACTTATGGGTAATTCTACCTACCAAAAAGGGACAGGTTTATTTTGGCAGGTTTTATCTGGGCAAACGTCAGTTATTGCAGCTGAAATAGTGTTTCGCGGACGACATGATCGCTCACAGCGGTCGCTATAATGGCGGCAGCGAAAACCACCACAAAGGGGACAGGCACCTTTGTGGTGGTTCTGGCCGATGCGGCGGCATGCCTTACTGTTCTGTCTCAATCTGTAACATCTGCAGCCTTTTTTGCCGAGTAGCTGTTACAGATTGAGATTTTCTCTTCAGGAGAATTCGAATGTCTCAATCTGTAACAGTTAGACGGGAATTCGGGTCCTAGATGTTACAGATTGAGATAATC
>CALDBJ010000090.1 GCA_937937835.1 uncultured Collinsella sp. | reverse complement strand
CGAAGCGCGATGCGGAGCCCCTTTGCATGTCCGAGGACGTTCCGGAGAGAAGCCCCCGTCACGCCCCCGGATTCCCGGTGGGAGTCCTAGACCTTGTCGGCCTTAGTACATACCGCCGCCCTGCTGACCAGCGGTGGCAGCAGCGATAGCGTCCTCAAGCTGAGTGTTCTTGGGCACATCGGAGACGGTGGCCTCGGTGATGAGAATCAGGCTGGCGACAGAAGCAGCGTTCTGCAGGGTGACGCGGCTGACCTTGACGGGGTCGAGGACGCCCATCTCAATCATGTCGCCCCACTCGCCGTTGGCAGAGTTGAGACCCTGACCGGCGGGCAGCTCGGCAACCTTGTCGACCACGACAGCGCCCTCAAAGCCAGCGTTCTTGGCGATGGTAGCGACCGGAGCGGTCAGAGCCTTCTTGACGATGTCGACGCCGATCTTCTCCTCGGGGTCGTCGATCTCGACAGCATCGAGCGCAGGAGCAGCGTCCATGAAGGCGACGCCGCCGCCGGCGACAATGCCCTCCTCGACAGCAGCACGGGTGGCCTGCAGGGCGTCCTCGACGCGGTGCTTGATTTCCTTGAGCTCGGACTCGGTAGCAGCGCCGACCTTGATGACGGCAACGCCACCGGAGAGCTTGGCCAGGCGCTCCTGGAGCTTCTCGCGGTCGAAGTCAGAGGTGGTGTTCTCCATCTCGCCCTTGATCTGAGCGATGCGGGCGTCGATGGCCTCCTTGGAGCCAGCGCCGCCGACGACGACGGTGTTGTCCTTGGAGATGGTGACGGACTTAGCGGTACCGAGCATATCGGCGGTGATGTCAGCGACCTTCACGCCCAGCTCGTCCAGAGCGGCCTGGCCACCGGTGAGGACGGCGATGTCCTCGAGGATGCGCTTGCGGCGATCGCCGTAGCCCGGGGCCTTGACGGCGCAGACGTTGAGGGCGCCACGGATCTTGTTGAGGACCAGGGTCGGCAGAGCCTCGCCGTCGATGTCCTCAGCGATGATGAGCAGGCCACGGCCAGCGCGCTGAACAGCCTCGAGAACAGGCATGATGTCCTGGACGCTGGAGATCTTCTGGTCGGTGATGAGAATGTACGGATCCTTCATCACGGCCTCCATGCGGTCGTTGTCCGTGACGAAGTAAGCAGAGACATAGCCCTTGTCGAACTGCATGCCCTCGACAGTGTCGATGGTAATGTCGAACGTCTGGGAATCCTCGACGGTGATGACGCCGTCCTTGCCCACGACCTCCATGGCCTCGGCGATCTTCTCGCCAACCTCGGGGTCACCAGCGGAGATGGTGCCGACGGAAGCGATCTGCTCCTTGGTCTCGACCGGCTTGGCCTGCTTCTTCATCTCGGCGACGGCGGCGTTGACGGCCTTGTCGATGCCGCGACGGATGGCCAGCGGGTTGGCGCCAGCGGCGACGTTGCGCAGACCGTCGTTGACGATAGCCTGAGCGAGCAGGGTTGCGGTGGTGGTGCCGTCACCCACGGTGTCGTTGGTCTTGGTGGCGACCTCCTTCACCAGCTGAGCGCCCATGTTCTCGATGTTGTCCTCGAGCTCGATCTCCTTAGCGACGGAAACGCCGTCGTTGGTGATGGTCGGGGCACCGAACGTGCGCTGCAGAGCGACGTAACGGCCCTTGGGGCCCATGGTGACGGTAACGGCATCGGCCAGAGTGTTGACGCCCTTTGCGAGCTTGGCGCGGGCATCGGTGTTGAACGTAATGTTCTTTGCCATGGTAGGTAATCCTCCAAAAGAAATGTGACTCGCGTCGCCGCTTCCGAGTCCTATGCGGCAGGCGCGTTCAAAGACGAATCAGAGATTCTGACGAGGCTAGGCCTCGACGACGGCGTAGATGTCGTCGGCGCGCATCAGCAGATACTTCTCGCCGTCGACCTTGACCTCGTTGCCACCAAACTTACCGTAGATGACAACGTCGCCGACCTGAACGTCCATGGGGATGCGCTCGCCCTTGTCGTTGACCTTACCGGCGCCAACGGCAACGATGGTGCCGCGCTGCGGCTTCTCCTGAGCGTTGCTGGCGATGTACAGGCCAGAAGCGGTCTTCTGCTCGGCCTCGTCGGGCTTGACCAGGACGCGATCTGCAAGCGGCTTCAAAGACGACATGCTTGTTTCCTCCTTTTTGGGCCGCGCGGTCATGCCGCGCGGGTTAACCCTTTTTGTTTGCGTACGCGTTGAATGGTACCCACGAATGGCGGGTTATACAACACGGAGTCAAAAAATCTTATTTTTTGGCACTTAGATTTTCTGAATGTCGGGGGATAACCCAGCAGTGGCTCCCGGGGCGGACCGGAGGGCATGAAGTTTGCTGCTCTACAGTCCTGCGCAAGACGGAAAGCACATTAAGTGCTTTCCTTTGCGTGCGGAACTCGCGACAAACTTCATGCCCTCCGGTCCGCCCCGGGAGCCAGGTTGACTAACTAGGACCCGGCATTCAGAAAAGTCAGTGCAGCAAAATGGCGATGCGGATAGGAACGTGGGTATGGTTTTCGCTGCGCGCACGGGTCCCCTGGGGAGCGCCGTGCATTTTTGGGAGTATTCAGCAAGCCAGGACGACTGCATACGCGCCGGACACACCATATTGGTCCCAAGGACGCCTTCGACCGGCGATTTGAGTCGGCAGGCAAACCCCGCCAGGACAAAAAGGCATGCTTCGCGCCGCGCCGGACCCCAAAATGACGTCAATCTCCGCAACGTTACTCAGCCGCAGCGGCACCGGCAGAGCTCGCGGTGCTGAATACTCCGTTTTTTGCACGGTACGGGCGGGGGTACATCAGGATCAGGAAGGACATCCCAGCCTTTTTATGCAATCTGTAATGGGAAGTATGCAAAACACCAAGAGATAGCATTGCTGGTGTCCAAATTGAGCGCGGGGCAGCAGCACCTCCGCCCCGCACCCAAATCCAACAGAGCAGGGACGCTCATGGCGGATCCCCACCAAAACGCAAACGCGGCTCGAGCGCCATCCCAAAATAGGCTGCGCGAGCCGCGTTTAACGGTACGACATGAATATTAGCGCTCGTAAATCAAGTTGCCTGCCAGGTAGGTGGCCTGAACTTTTGTGGCCTGGAGGTCTTGGGGGTCAACGATGAGCGGGTTTTGATCCAGGACTACCAGGTCGGCATACTTGCCGGGCTCCAAGCTGCCGAGGTTTTGCTCGTCGCCCGCTGCATAGGCGCTGCCCAGGGTGTAGTTGCGCAGGGCTGTTGCTGCATCGATGCGCTCGCTCGGTAACCAGCCGCCCTCGGGCCAGTGGCTTTTGGGGTCCTGGCGCGTGATAGCCGTGTAGAGCACGTTCATGCTGGTAACGGGCGTGATAGGGCTGTCGGTACCGAAAGCTTGGCGGATGCCGCGCTGCTTATAGGTTGCGAACGGCCACATGATTCGGCTTCGCTCCAGGCCAAGGTCGCGCTCTGGGCCACCCGGATCGAGCGTGATGTGGCAGGGCTGGCTCGAGGCGACCACGTTGAGCTTGCGCAGGCGATCGATATCCTCGGGCAAGAGGTTCTCCAGATGCTCGAGCGTGTTATGACCGTGCTGGGGCAGGCCGTACAGCTCTGCCGCCTCCTCAAAGATATCGAGCGCAGCATGGATGGCACCGTCGCCGATAACGTGGATGCGCACGGTGTGGCCACGCTCGGCTGCCGCCAGAACCAACTTGCGCATGCGCTCGACGGGGACCGTCAGACGGCCCTGGTCGCCCGGGAAGCGCGGGTTGGTATAGGGCTCAGTGAGGTATGCGGTATGCTCGCTCGACACGCCGTCGAAGAACTGTTTAAAGCCTGGCGCCGAGAGCAGCGCGTTGTTCGCGTAGCGGGTCTGTAGCTCTTCCAAGCGCGATTGGTCATCCAGCAGCGTGGGAAACAAATGTGCGCGGATGCCCAGCTTGCCGGCGGCCTGCAGCTTGTCGTAGACATCGTCGCGGATAAAGTCGCAGCCCGGCATGGGCATGAGCGACATATCGCATATCGAGGTGATGCCCTGCTCGGCCATCCGCCTCATTTGATCGGCGTAAGCGCTTGCGATGCGATCCTCCCCCAGCCACTCAAGGCAGCGCGGTAGCAGCTGCATGGCAGCCGCCTCGTGAGCAATGCCCGTGAGCTCGCCGTTTGCGTCCTTGTCGTAGCTGCCGCCTGCTGGTGGCTCGCTGTCGCGCGTGACGCCGAGTGCCTCGAGTGCGCGGCTGTTGAGCCAAAGCGTGTGTCCGTCGCCCGAATACATAACGCAGGGACGATCGGGGAATGCCGCATCGAGCGACGCCTTGGTAGGATGCTCGGGCGAGTCCCAACGGTAGTCGCGCCAGCCCTGCGTCACAACCCAAGCGTCGTCGGGCAGGTCCCGGGAAAACTCGAGCGCATGTTGCACCAGCGCCGCCTCGGACGTGCCCATATCCATGAGCATGTACGGCGAGGAGCCGACCGAGGTATGGAAGAAGTGCAGATGAGCGTCATGGAAACCGGGGCAGACAAACTGTTCGCCGTAGTCGATAACCGACGTGGCGGCAGAAGCGGCGGCGATCACGTCGTCGGGCGCACCGACTGCGACGATACGGTCGCCTGCGATGGCAATCGCCAGCTCGCGGGCGGTATCGATGCCGTCTTGCGCGGTAAAGACGTTCTTGGAACGGATAATCCGATCGATATGTTGCATGGGCATCCCCATCTCTGGCAGGAAATTCAACACCCCCGAGTGTACTCCCCCGCCCTTGCAACAAAACCCCAAGCGGCAAACGGCAACTTTACCAGCCCTAGCGGCAGGTGGCATACTGGAGAGAGCCTGTACGATTTTGCGATCAACCCAGCAAGGAGCAAATCGACCATGACGAAGACCAAGGCACAGCAGATTATGGCGGCAACCGAGGTTCGCGCGGCAGACGACGTCACCGCGGCCATCCAGGATATCGCCGCCGAGTTTGAACCCTACATCATCAAGCAGCGCCGGCACTTCCATAAGCACCCGGAGTTGAGCCTTGCCGAGGAGCGCACGACTTCCGACATCGCCAACCAGCTCGACGCCATGAATATCCCCTACGAGCGTCCGCTCAAGACGGGCCTGGTGGCGACGCTTCGCGGCACCGCGCCGGATGCCTACCGCGAGGACGGCACGCCGCGCCGCCGCATCCTGCTGCGCGCCGATATCGACGCCCTGCCCGTCACTGAGCAGACCGGCGAGGAGTTCGCCAGCGTCAATGAGGGCTGCATGCACGCCTGCGGTCACGACTGCCATATCGCCATGATGCTCGGCACGTTGCAGATTCTGCGCCACATGACCGATGACATCCACGGCGAGATTCGCATCGTATTCCAGCCCAGCGAGGAAAACGGCCAGGGCGCCAAACTCATGATTGGCACGGGTGTGCTCGACGGCGTCGATGGCGCCTACGCCGCGCACATC
Source organism: uncultured Collinsella sp. (assembly GCA_937937835.1). Taxonomy (GTDB): domain Bacteria; phylum Actinomycetota; class Coriobacteriia; order Coriobacteriales; family Coriobacteriaceae; genus Collinsella. Next base: position 1,839 of record CALDBJ010000090.1, on the reverse strand, counting down.
TGGAGCGAGGTCGACGCCGGCACCGTAAGCTGCGAGCCCGGCCCGCGCATGGCCAATACCGACTGGTTCCGCATCGACGTCCGCGGCACCTCGTGCCATGGCGCCATGCCCCAGCGCGGCCACGACGCCGTTATGGTTGCCGCCGAGATCGTCAACGCCCTGCAAACCATCGTCTCGCGCGAGATTAGCCCCTACGAACCTGCCGTCATCACCGTCGGCGAGCTGCATGGCGGCACCGCGCGCAACGTTATCGCCGGCACGGCGTACCTCGCCGGCACGGTGCGCACCTATGGCGGCAAGACGCATGAGGAGATGCCCGAGCTTATGCGCCGCATCGTGGAGCACACCGCGGCTGCTCTGGGCGCCGAGGCCGAGCTCACCGACTACACCATCGCCAACTACAAGGTCGAAAACGATGCCGCCTCGAGCGAGCGCTGCCGCCAAGCTGTGCTCAAGTGCCTGGGTCCCGCGGGCGAGGGCCATTACCGCGGCACGCTTTCGGGCGAGGACTTCTCGGAGTATCTGCGCCGCGTACCGGGCGTGCTCGCCTTTGTTGGCACGCGCAACCCCCAGATTGGCGCCACCTATGCCCAGCACTCCTGCTTCTATAAGATCGACGAGAGCGTGCTCGCCAAGGGCTCCATGGTAGCCGCTCAGTATGCCATCGACTTTTTGGCCGAGCCCACGCAAGAAGAGCTCGACGGCCCCACGATCGCCGCGGTTGCCGAGACCAATCCCGACCTGGCAGCCAAGCTGCGCTCTGCCAAGGCAACTGCCGCCGAGGCCCGCGACGCCGTGCACGACGCCCGCACCGCCCGCCATGCCGCAATCAAGGGCATTCACGATGCCCGTGCCGCCGCTCGCCACGATGAGAAGCACGGCGAGTAGCCGTCACGCCCACCTATAACAACCTGGCTATAGCAAAGCGGGGGCGAACGTTATCTCAACGTTCGCCCCCGCTTATGTGTCGACCGCTTTTCTAGCGCGTCCTCCGTCACGACAGGTAAGAGCGAAGGATGGCGAGCCAGCGTGGGGTTTCGAGGTGAATGATATCGGTGGGGACTCCGGCGGGCGCATGGCCGCCAAAGAGCAGGCCCGCGTCTGCCGGGTTGATAAGGCGCACGATCCATACGGCAACGACCAGCACGCACAGAACAACAACCGCAATGTCGATGCCGCGCTTTAGCTTGCTCGACGTCACCTCCTCGCGCACGAACGCGAGCACAAACGCAATCGGCACCACCCAAAACAGCGGATGGTAGGCAAAGGCCGCCGCAAAATCGAGGCGCAGTGCTGCCAGCCAGGCCCTCGTCATGCCACATCCCGGACAGGGAATGCCCGTCATCAGGCGAACCACGCAGCCGATATCGAGCAGGTAGAGTGCGAGCCAGGCGACAAAGAGCGCGCCGATGCAAGAAAGGGCGCGGCGAATGAGTTCCGCCGCGCCCTTATGTCCCTGGGAGCTGTTCACGCCGCTCTTATCGTTAGGCACGAGCGCCAAGACGGACGTTGTAAGCCGTTGCCATGGCATTGGTATTCTTGATGATGATGTTCATGGCAAAGATGGTGCCAAGGCCGCACAGCAGCGCGCCGACGATCTGCCACATAAGAACGGTGGTACCGTTCTCCTGGAACATCAGGCCATAGCGAGGAGCATTAGCCTGCAGGCGGTTACCGATCTTGTAGTACCAGTAGAGTGCGTAGAAGCCGCAGGTCACGAACGACAGCAGGATAAATGCTGCCAGACCCGGCGTGGAATCGCCGTCGTCCTGGCACATGACATTGATGGGTTGATTTCCGATCTCAGCCGAACACATTAGGCGGACAGGCCGTTCCCGC
>CALDBJ010000089.1 GCA_937937835.1 uncultured Collinsella sp. | reverse complement strand
CTTTAAAAACCCCAAAGAAGGCGCAGCAGCGCCTATTCCAGAGGATATTCGTCAAAAGGTTAAAGACGATTTGGGGCAGAACGAAGCCTTATCCGCACACCTTGAGACACTTTCTGCAGAAGACAAATTTATCTACAACCTTGAACAGCGCTGGACGCGAAAGCTACTGGTTTCATCCATGTCAGGTCAGACAGAAGCGATGCGCCAAAAAGGTATGTACGTGGACTTGGACGGCGACGCTGTCACGTCCTCTCCGCTCAGTGTTGATGGAGTTACCTCACAGTACTGGATCAATGCCGCGGACAGGGCCTTACTGATACTGAGAGATGGTAACTTTAAGGCTCCCTACGGAAGTTTGGCGACTTACTTGGAGAGCTTGGAGAGACCGTTTAATCCTTTGGAAAAAGCTTTAGAACTCGACGCTCAGATTAAGTGGCTCAAAGACACCAATGCATGGTGATGGCACCTTGCAGAGGGGGCAAACTGCAGGTTCTCTTGTCGTTCGGCGCCCCGTCTCGTCACAGAACAGCATGAGATCGCATTTAGCTTCGGCACCGCATCGTGTTCTCTGACAGACCGTTATGCGGGACAAAGCGGACGCTAGCGCTACGTTTACGCTAGCAGCATGAGCCTCGGACATGCGCCGAGATCTGCTCAACGATTTCTTGGATAGCCAACACGGGTATCTCATGGCCAGTCCCGGCGAGAACGGTAAGTGATGTGTTGGGTATGGCGTGGGCGATGGCTGTCCCATTCTCGACAGGCAGAATTGGGTCCTCCGCTCCATGAATGACCAGAACGGGGCAACTGATCTCTCGGAAACGTCCGGTCCAGTCATCGCGGGTGAAAAGCGCGCAGTGGTTGAACATGCTTGGCAGGCTGTCCGTTCGAGACATTATGCGCTCTACACGCGCCCTTTCGCGGAACTCATCGAAGGGAGTCCCGGCTCCGGCACATAGTCTCCCGCTCTCGACCAAGAAATCCGCCACCGCCCCGCGATCTGACCAATCGAGAGAAGCGAGCGTGCCGAAGTGGTCAAGAAATGCTTGGGAGATATGCGGCAGCTCCGCGCCATCCCAACCCAGAGGCTCGGATGCGATCAGGGTCAGAGAAGCCACGCGCTCCGGGTGCGCAACTGCCAGCATCTGTGCGATGAATCCACCGAGCGACATGCCGATCAGATGCGCCTTGTCGATCCCGTAGCCATTTAGGATGGCGATGGCATCTTCGGCCAAGTCCTCCACCGCATATGTGGCTTCCCCTGGTGGCACGGTTGTAGATTGCCCAGTGTCACGATGATCGTAACGGATCACGTGGAGTCCCCGTTCGGCCAGCGAGATGCAGAATTCATCGGGCCAGCCAAGCATGGATGCCGTGGCCCCCATGACCAGCAGCACCGGCGGATCGTTCGGATCGCCAAAGGCTTCTGTTGCCAGTCTGATACCATGATGCTCAACCACACGCACTTCGCTTATCCTCATTGCCACTCAACTCTGATGAATCCCCTAATGATTTTGGTAAAAATCATTAAGTTAAGGTGGATACACATCTTGTCATATGATCAAATGGTTTCGCGAAAAATCAATAATCAGACAACAAGATGTGCGAACTCGATATTTTACACGACTCTCTTTACCAATTCTGCCCCGAATTACACTTAAAACGACTCAACAGCTTAACGTTGGCTTGCCACGCATTACTTGACTGTAAAACTCTCACTCTTACCGAACTTGGCCGTAACCTGCCAACCAAAGCGAGAACAAAACATAACATCAAACGAATCGACCGATTGTTAGGTAATCGTCACCTCCACAAAGAGCGACTCGCTGTATACCGTTGGCATGCTAGCTTTATCTGTTCGGGCAATACGATGCCCATTGTACTTGTTGACTGGTCTGATATTCGTGAGCAAAAACGACTTATGGTATTGCGAGCTTCAGTCGCACTACACGGTCGTTCTGTTACTCTTTATGAGAAAGCGTTCCCGCTTTCAGAGCAATGTTCAAAGAAAGCTCATGACCAATTTCTAGCCGACCTTGCGAGCATTCTACCGAGTAACACCACACCGCTCATTGTCAGTGATGCTGGCTTTAAAGTGCCATGGTATAAATCCGTTGAGAAGCTGGGTTGGTACTGGTTAAGTCGAGTAAGAGGAAAAGTACAATATGCAGACCTAGGAGCGGAAAACTGGAAACCTATCAGCAACTTACATGATATGTCATCTAGTCACTCAAAGACTTTAGGCTATAAGAGGCTGACTAAAAGCAATCCAATCTCATGCCAAATTCTATTGTATAAATCTCGCTCTAAAGGCCGAAAAAATCAGCGCTCGACACGGACTCATTGTCACCACCCGTCACCTAAAATCTACTCAGCGTCGGCAAAGGAGCCATGGGTTCTAGCAACTAACTTACCTGTTGAAATTCGAACACCCAAACAACTTGTTAATATCTATTCGAAGCGAATGCAGATTGAAGAAACCTTCCGAGACTTGAAAAGTCCTGCCTACGGACTAGGCCTACGCCATAGCCGAACGAGCAGCTCAGAGCGTTTTGATATCATGCTGCTAATCGCCCTGATGCTTCAACTAACATGTTGGCTTGCGGGCGTTCATGCTCAGAAACAAGGTTGGGACAAGCACTTCCAGGCTAACACAGTCAGAAATCGAAACGTACTCTCAACAGTTCGCTTAGGCATGGAAGTTTTGCGGCATTCTGGCTACACAATAACAAGGGAAGACTTACTCGTGGCTGCAACCCTACTAGCTCAAAATTTATTCACACATGGTTACGCTTTGGGGAA
>CALDBJ010000088.1 GCA_937937835.1 uncultured Collinsella sp. | reverse complement strand
GAACGCCGTGCGCGTGGGCTTATGCAGGAAGAGCTCATGCTTCGTCTTTACAACCACGTGTATGCGGATCCGGTCTATTGGAATAATCTTGGGGTTGAAGATCGCATCTTTCAGCTGGCATCCGCTATTGCGGTCGTTGTACCGGATGCTGTGTTTTGCGGATCGACAGCAGCGCTGCTCTACGGCATCGGCTCGGCGTATACGCTTCTGGATAAAGTGCAAGTACTGCTGCCACGGTCTACAAGGCGTGATACGTATGAGTTCGTTGAATACAAGCGCTGGCGGGTGGGCGAAGTGTGGCGTCTCGGTCTGTTTACGCTGACGGATCCGTATCGAACGGTTGTTGATATCGCTCGAACGAGCGCCTTTCGCTATGCGCTGGGCTATGTCGATGGCTTGGCCCGTGAGTACGATGTCGAACGCGAAGAGCTGCGGGCATATGCGCAGGCAAATTGCCGAGGGTTGCATGGCATCGCGCGTGCTTTTGACGTTTTTGAGCATATGGATGGCAGGTCAGACAATGGCGGCGAGTCCGAGGCGAGAGCAGCGATGATTCTCGCTGGGGTTGCCGCGCCTGAGCTTCAAGTTGAGATACCGCGACCAGGAAACGCTGGCTATTATCTAGCAGATTATGGCTGGCAGATGCCAGACGGCTCATGGACGCTGGCAGAGCTGCATGGGCTGGGTAAGTTTGAAGACGAAGCTCAAAATGATCCGGAGCAAGCGGCGGCAAAAACCTATCGAGCGGCCCTCATGCGCGATGCGAACCTTCGCGCCATGGGCCACAACGTCATTCATTTCAAACTCTCGGACACCTACGAAGTAGAATCGTTCGGTGCCATGATGCGCGGTTACGGTATTCCGACAACAAAACCCTACGCCGACTCCCGATAGAGAAATCGTTCGCAGCCAACCTTCAATAAGTTGCGGTGAAATACGGACTATCGAGGCCTTTAAAGGCATGAAACAGTCCGTATTTCACCGCAACTTAGGAGGGGATGGGGCTGAGGGGCGGGCGATGCCGTTGCCTGCCGGTTAGTGGCGACCGTGGTGGCGGAGCTTGTCGATGGTGGAGTCGGTGCCGTGTCCGCGGGCGTCGGTGCTTCGGCTGCGGGCGTCGGCGGCGGTTTGGCGCTGGCGGCGGTAGTCGATCATGCCTTGGATGATGGGCTTGCCAAAGCTCACGACATCATCGTTGTAGATGGCGGTTCGGGCTGCGAGGAGGCAGTCGGTAAAGTCCATATGGGTCTTGCCAAAGAGTTTGATAGCAAGGGCGACAACGGTGGGCTCGTCGACCATGACGTCATCGAGCAGCCTTTTCATGGCCGTCGCAATCTCCACGCGCGGGACCTTGTAGACGTCGCGCAGCGTAACGGCGACGCGTGTGATGATCTCGGGGTAGACGCGAGCGGTGCGCGTGGCGATGACCTTGGCGGCGCGCGGTGACAGGACCTCGTCGTCGTTAAGCAGGTAGCGCAGGATGACGGTCTCGTCGATGATGGTGCTACTCATGGATATCTACTTCCTCGGGACCCAAAACCGACTCATCGCTTTCTGTGGCTAGGTATTCAATCCAGGCATTGCGCTCCTCGGCGCGGCGATTGGGGTCACCATATGCTTTGAGCGATCCATAGGCGGCGGTGCCGTCCTTTGAGCGCACGGCGACCGGCTGAAAGGGGAGCTTGCGCATCAAAATACTCTGCGCGACAAATAGACGGACAGCCTCGGCGAGCGATGTGCCCATGGCGTCGTAGAGATGCTCGGCATGCTGCTTGTCTTCCTCGCGAATGCGCACCTGCAGGATGGCTCGTTTTTGAGTCGATGACATCACTGGCCCCCTTAATGAGCGTGCAATAGAGTCGGTCAAATGCGGCATATGCCGATACCTGAGCATCTTATAACGATTACTTTATTTCGCTCAAGTAAATAACCATAAACTTGAATACAAGCGTAGTACATCCAAAATGAGAGTGCGTAAAAATCTCTGAGGTGTACGCGTGTAATACACTCACCTTTATATCCTATAGAGAATAATTCCAACCTGCCAAAACCCCTGCAATACACTCGTATTGCAGGGCCTATGCTCAAGTTTGCCAGCTGCAACTGCGTATATTTAACCTGTATATCGTTGGAGGAATTCTACCGAGTGCCTGTTTCGCCGCATGCACTCGATACGCCGATGCCGGACCACGGGCGGTCCGGGGCAAAGTCGACAGGGTCTCTCCGGCATGGGATTCAGGAGGGAGTGAACAACATGGGCAATAAACGAGTCGTGGCTGATTCTTCACGCTGCATTGGGTGCCAAACCTGTATGGCGGCGTGCATCGAGGCACACGATATTCCCGGCAACATCGCCGCGCCGCGTCTGCGCGTGACGCGCACCTACGAGATCTCCGCGCCGGTGGCATGTCACCACTGCGAGGACGCTCCGTGCGCGAAGGCCTGTCCTACGGGCGCCTTGTTCTTTGATCCAAAGAACCATCGCATCGGCGTTAACGAGGACAACTGCATCGGCTGCAAGAGCTGCGTCATGGCCTGCCCCTTTGGCGCCGTGAGCGTGGCGACCACGCAGGTCCCCGTCTTGATGGGCGACGTGCGCGTGGGTTCGCAGACTAAGAGCTTCGTGCTCAAGTGCGACCTGTGCGTGGACCGTCCCGGCGGTCCGGCGTGTGCCGAGGCGTGTCCGACCAAGGGTCTCACCCTGGTAGACGAGGAGCGTCTGGCAGAACTGACTGCCGAGCGTGCCCGCGCCACCATCGAAAACGAGGCGTAAGCGTCGGGCGACAGGCCCAATGATTGTCAAATAAGTACCGAGTATTCGGTAGCAGAGAAAGGAAGGAGGGTGTCATGGAGAAGCATAAAGTGATCTGCCCGTACTGCGGCGCCGGTTGCCAGTTTAACCTCTTGGTCCAAAACGGCCAGGTTGTGGGTACCGAACCGCTTCAACGGCATCACCAATCAGGGCGAGCTGTGCCTTAAGGGCATGAGCGGCTACGACTTCATCAACGACACCAAGATCTTGACTCCTCGCGTACTGCACCCGATGATCCGCCGCACCAAGGGCGCGGATCTTGAGCGCGTAAGCTGGGACGAGGCACTGGATTTCACCGCATCTAAGATGCAGGCCATAATTGACGAATATGGTCCTAACGCTGTCATGACCACCGGCTCTTCGCGAGGCGGCGGCAATGAGGCGAACTACGTCATGCAGAAGTTTACGCGTGCGTGCATCGGCACCCACAGCGTAGACAACTGCGCCCGTACTTGACACGGCCCTACTGTCCTCGGTCTGATGGACACGGTTGGTTCAGGTTGCATGTCATGCTCCATCCCCGGTATGGAGGATGCGGGCTGCATTTTCCTCTTCGGCTATAACCCTGCCGATTCGCACCCCATCGTCGCAAGGCGTATCGTGCGAGCCAAAGAAAAGGGTTGCAAGATCATCGTCGCCGACCCGCGCCATATCGAAACCGCGCGTATCGCCGATCTCTACCTTCCGATCAAGAACGGTTGCAACGTTGCGTTCCTCAACGCCTTTGCCAACTGCTTGGTCAACGATGGCCTCTACGACAAGGAATTCGTCGCCGAGCACACGAACGGCTTTGACGAGTGGTGGGAGACCATCAAGAACTACACTCCCGAATCCGTACAGGACATCACGGGTGTCGAGCCCGCGTTGATCCACCAAGCTGCCGAGATGTACGCCACGGCGAAGCCCTCTGCCATCATTGGCTGGGGCATGGGCGTATGCCAGCAGAAGCAGAACCTGAAGACGGTGCACACCATCGCCTCCATCGCCTGCGTTGCCGGTCAGATCGGCAAACCCAACTCCGGCCTCGCGCCCGTGCGTGGCCAGAATAACGTCCAGGGCTCCTGCGATATGGGCATGCTGCCCAACCTGTACCCTGGCTACCAGAAAGTCACCGACCCCGCAGTGCGTGCCAAGTTTGCCAAGGCTTGGGGCGTGCCCGAGGAAAAGCTCCCGCTCGAGGAGGGCTACAAGCTCACCGACCTGGGCTACCTGGTCGACGAGGGCAAGGTGCACTGCTTCTACAACTACGGCGAGGACCCGGTGCAGACCGAGCCCGATTCGGCCGGTATGCGCAAGACGCTCTCCGAGCTGGATCTGTTCATTTGTCAGGACATCTTTATGACGCAGACGACCATGCTCGCCGACGTCATCCTGCCTGCCACCTCTTGGGGCGAGCACGAGGGTGTCTTTACCGCATCCGACCGTAGCTTCCAGCACTTTGACGCGGCCGTTCCGCCCAAGGGCGAGTGCCGTCACGACTGGGAGATCTTCGCGGACCTGTCCACGCGTATGGGCTATCCCATGCACTACGACAACACCGAGCAGATCTGGAACGAGTGCATTAGCCTGTGCCCCAACTTTGTGGGCGCGACCTACGAGAAGATGGCTCCCGAGGGCGGCTACGCCCAGTGGCCCGTCAAGAGCACCGATGTGAACGACCACGGTACGCCCGACATGTTCGCTGGTGGCAAGTTCACCACCAAGGACGGCCGCGCCAACCTGATGGCGCACGACTGGGAGGCGCCCTCCGAGCTTCCCGACGATGAGTACCCGCTCATCCTGTGCACCGTCCGCGAGGTCGGCCACTACAGCTGCCGTTCGATGACCGGCAACTGCAAGACGCTGGCGCTGCTCGCCGACGAGCCCGGTTTTGTCCGCATGAATCCCGCGGACGCCCAGGCGCGCGGTATCAAGAACGGCGACATCGTCTCGATCCACAGCCGCCGCGGCCAGGTATACAGCCGCGCCGACGTGAGCGACCGCATCAACAAGGGCACGGTCTATATGACCTACCAGTGGTGGATCGGCAAGTGCAACGAGCTGACCATTCACAAGGTCGACCCGGTCT
>CALDBJ010000087.1 GCA_937937835.1 uncultured Collinsella sp. | reverse complement strand
GATGAGAATCGGGCGCAGCGCCAAAGGCCCCGTTGGGCGAAATGTCGAACGGAAAGGTGCCGCAGCGATTGAAGGCGGCGATAAACATGCGGATGGCGTTGGACGGCGTAGTGCCCACGAGCTGGGTTGCCGCCGCGAAGGCCGCCTTTTCCTCGGGCAAGACCTTCGCGACAACCGGGGTCATGTGTTCTGCCATGGCGCTTCCTTTTTGAAACGACGGTGGTGCGGATGGATGCGGGCCACGCGGCTGGGCGACGGGCTGTGAAGGCAACCCGATTGGCCCGCATCTGGAGTTTGTTCTACGGCGTTGGTATTACTTGGTATTCCTAAGTATTACCCCACAGATAGAATACCATACCCGACCCCATGGGGACGGAGAAAAAACGGATCAATTTGTTGCTGAGTAAGTCTTTAGAGCGTGATGATGTCCGAGATATTGAGGGCCCGAGCGTCAGCGGAATCGTGCGTGGCAAGCAACAGCATACGGCCGTCGAGCAAGTCGAGCACGACCTCGGTGCATGCGTCGCGCGCAGCGATGTCTAGACCGGTAAAGGGCTCGTCCAGAATCACTGCGCCGCCCGGACACAGCAGGGCTCGGGCAATCTCGACGCGACGGCGCTGCCCGCCCGAGAGCTCGGCCACGCGGGCATGCACATCGATCCCCGGTACCAGCAGGCGCAACAAGGCAGCGGCACTCGAGGCATTCACGCGTGCATCGGCGCACACCAGCACGTTATCCAAAGCAGAGGCGTGCTCGACCAGGCGCACGTCCTGAAACACCATGGAGCACGGTGCGCACTCCCCCGCCACCAGCGCAAGCAACGTCGACTTGCCCACGCCCGAAGCGCCCATCACACAGGTGCGTCCACCGGCGGGCACATGAAGCACCAGTCCGTCGAGCGCCGGCGACCAGGGCGCCCGGTCGCCCACGGCAAGCGCAAGCTCCGCTGCAGCACCATCGCTCGCAGCCCCTGTACGCCCGCGCAGTCCATGCCCATGTGCCCGCACGGCCGCGCGCCACGCCACGGGTCCCGAAACCCGCAGCAGCCACACCAGCACGCGCTCACACGCCCACGAGGCGGCAACGACCAGCACGGTCCACGCCAGCAGATCAGCCGTCTCGATGAGCAGCTTCGCCTGATAGATGCGTTCGCCCACGGTGTCCGTCGCCATGCCGATGAGCTCCGCCGCCACGCCAGCCTTCCAGCTCATGCCGATCACAGCGCGGGCGCACGAAAGCACAAACGGCAGGACTTCGCGCCAGGTATGGGCACAAAACAGTCGCCAGCCCCGCACGCCATGCAGACGAAACATCTGCTCCAGCGGTTTATCCGCTTGCGTCAAACCCTCGACCAACGAAAAATACACGCCCGGAAGTGCCATCAAAAAGACCGCCGCAATGCTCACGCGCGCCGACCCCAACCAAATGAGCAGCAGGACCACCACGCAGGCAACCGGTGTCGCCTTAACAAACGAAAGCGCCGGCGCCACCAAGCGGGCAAACGTCAGCGATCGCACCGAGACTCCCGCCAGTACGCCACCACACACCGCGGCAAGCGCCAGCCCGCCCAAGATTCGCGCACCCGAGCCCACCAGAATCGCCCATGTGCCGGCATCGCATACCAGTCGCAGCAACGCCACCACGACAGCGCCCGGCCCCGGCAAAATCAACGGCTGCGCCACGAGACCCGCCACCAGCACCCACACGGCAAGCCAAAAGGCGGCAACGGCACCTGCTGCCGCCACCGCCTTCATACGCTCTATCATTTGTCGAGCAAACGCACGCACGGGTTACTCCATGTAGTAGAAATCATCAGCCGGGAGTTTGCCGCCCACGGCGCTCGCGTCCGCATCGGCCAGCACCTTCAGGTACCCACCGAGCGCCGCCCTCATATCCTTCCCCGTCTGGCACACGAGCATGCACCCGGGAATCGCCTTTTCGGCAATCGTGGCGTTATCGACGATACCCGCATCGACTACGGCCTGCGCCCAGTCTGCCGGCGCCGCATTGACGGCCTTCACGCTCGCCTCATGGCAGCTCAGGAATTCCGCCACGGCCTCGGGATGCTCCTCGGCAAAGGCACGGCGCACCACGGTCACACCCGTCAGCAAGCGCGAGCCCGTGTCTCCTGCCAGCTCGTCCCACACATCGGTCAGGCTCACCTGTGCCGACAGCTTGCCCTCGCTCTTGGCGATGGCCGCCGTCTTGAACGGCTCGGGTAGCACGCCCACGGCAGTCGGGTCGGCAAGCAGAGCCGAGAGCACCTCGGTAGGCTCGCTCTTAAACTCGAGCGTCACCTGACCGGCCAAGCCCGCGCGCTCCAGCAGGTAGTTCATGACGTACTCCGGTGTGGTGCCCTTGCCCGTCATGTAGACGGTGCGACCCGCCAGATCGCCAAACGAGGCCACATTCGCGTCGCCCGTCACAACGTTCAGCACACCCAGCGTGTTGATGTCGATGACCTGCACCGCGCCCTCGGTCTTGTTGTAGAGTACGCTCGCCACGTTGGCGGGTACCAGGGCAATGTCGATATCGCCCTGAATGACCTTGGGCACAATCTCATCGGCGGCAGTATTTATCGCAAAGTCGAACTCATTGTCCGTCTCGCCATCGGCCGCCCGGTCCATAAACTGCACCAGACCAATCGAGGTCGGCCCCTTGAGCGAGGCGACGTGCACCTCGACCGGCTCTGCAGCAGCACCGGCGCCGTCCGTGGCAGCCGAGCCCGCGGCGGACCCGGCACCGGCAGCCCCGCCGCCACAGCCCGCGAGCGCAAGTGACAGGGCGCCCGCGGCGAGCGCCGAGGCAAACCCCCGGCGCGACATTTCAAAATCAAACGCGCGCATCGCTAGCACGTCCCCTCGTTGGGCATCGTCCATGCGTGATGGTCGGTATGCAGCAATTCCTCGGCCAGCGGCGAGAGCGGCTCGCCCAAGAACTCGCGGTAGCACGCCTGGACATCGGGATTCTCGTGCGAGAAACGAATGTCCGCAGCGGCATCCAGGCCCCAGAGCACCTGGCCACGCTCGGCTGCCAGCTCGCAGCCGTCGTGGATGGGCTGACCGCCGCCACCGACGCAGCCGCCCGGGCACGCCATAACCTCAACGAAGTCATAGCTCACGCGGCCGTCGCGAATCGCGTCGAGCAGACGGGCAGCGTTGCCCAGCCCGTGTGCCACGGCGACGCGCACCTTGGTGCCATCGATATCGGCCACGGCCTCCTTCCAGCCGTCCAGGCCGCGCACATCGGTAAAGAAGTCGGCGTCGGGGTTCTTGCCCGTCACCAGGTAATAGGCCGAGCGCACGGCGGCCTCCATCACGCCGCCCGTGGCGCCAAAGATCACACCCGCACCCGTGCCAAAGCCCAGCGGCGTATCGAGCGGCTCCTCAACTAGCGTATCCACGCTCACGTGGCTCGCGCGGACCATGCGCACCATCTCGCGCACCGTCAGCGCAACGTCCACATCGGGCGTGCCGCCCTCGCCCACCATGCTCGGCAGCGCGCACTCGGCCTTCTTGGCCGTGCACGGCATCACGGACACCACAAACAGGCGCTCGGGCTCCACGCCCAGCACCTTAGCGTAGTAGGTCTTGGCGATGGCGCCGAACATCTGCTGCGGCGACTTGGACGTGGACAGGCTGTCGACAAACTCGGGGTAACGCGCCTTCACAAAGCGTACCCAGCCCGGGCAGCAGCTCGTGAACATGGGCCAGCTGCGGCTGTCGCCCTCGCCCTTGGCGGCCTCGCCCAGGCGCTTGAGCAGCTCGGAGCCCTCTTCCATAATGGTGAGGTCGGCCGAGAAATCGGTATCGAACACGTACTCAAAGCCAACGCGGCGCAGCGCGCAAGCCAAGCGCTCAACGGTAGCCTCCTCGCGAGATATGCCGAGCTCCTCGCCCCAGGCGCTGCGCACGGCCGGCGCAATCTGCACCAGCACGATCTTGTCGGGATCGGCGAGAGCATCGAACACGGTCTCGGTATCGTCGCGCTCGCGCAGTGCGCCCGTCGGGCAATGCGTTATGCACTGGCCGCACGCGACGCATTCGGTCTTGCCGATCGGCGCGCGCCCGCGGGTACCCACGGCGGTATGCGTGGCGCGGTTGGTCAGGTCCCAAATCCCTAGCCCCTGCACGCTCTCGCACACCTTGATACAGCGCATGCATTTAATGCACTTGTCGTTTTCGCGGATGATGGGAAAATCGAAATCCCAGCCCTCGCCCGCCAAATGCCTTTGATACGGCAGATAAAAAATACCCAGGTCGTTGGCGATGGTCTGTAGGTTGCAGTTGCCGCTGCGCACGCAGCTCGTGCACTGCGAATCGTGCTGGGACAGCAGCAGCTGCACGTTGGTGCGACGGGCCTCGCGAGCCTTGGGGCTGTTGGTGTGGACCACCATGCCGTCGAGCACGTAGTTGTTGCAGGCGGCAACCAGCTGATCGCAGCCCTCGACTTCGACCACGCACACGCGGCAGCCGCCGATCTCGTTTAGATCGCGCAGGTAGCACAGGGTGGGAATCTGGATACCGACGGACTTGGCCGCGTCCAGGATCGTGGTGTGCTCGGGTACCACGACCTCGTAATTATCGATAGTGAGCTTGACCATATTGAGTGCTCCGCTTTCGGTGTTGTCGCTGACAGTGGGGTTGTTGAGCTCTACCATTCCAGGCTCCTCCCTCCGCGGAACGCGCCAAAGCCAAAGTGGTCGCAACGCAGGCAGCGGCTTGCCTCCTGGCGCGCCTCCTCCTCGGTAAGGCCCTGCTCGACCAGATTCCAATCGTGAATACGCTCGCCGGCCTCGCGCTCACCCAGCTCGCAGCGGCCGCACTCGTGCTTGCCCTTAAACTGCACGGTCGGCAGCTCCACGTCGAGCTTGATCTTGTGGTCGAAGCCCAGGTAGCGGTCGATATTTGCCGAAGCCACGCGGCCGGCGTTGATGGCACGGATGACGGTGGCGGGACCGGTCTGGCAGTCGCCGCCGCTAAAGAGGCCGTCGAAGTTGGGCACGGCACCGTCCGAATCGGTGACCACGCAGCCCCACTTACAGGCGATGCCCATGTCCTCAAACGGCTTGGAGTCGATGTCCTGACCAATGGCGACGAACACACGCTCGCAGGGGATGACGCGCTCGGGTGTGGCGGCGGCACGCGGAGCCGGACGACCGCGACGGGGCTCGCCGATAATCTGCGGCTGCACGCGCAGGCCGCTCACGCGACCGTCCTCGCCCGTCTCGATGGCGAGCGGGGCCGTCAGCTCCAGCACCTCACAGCCCTCGGCCTGGGCACCGGCAATCTCGGCGTCCTGGGCCGTCATATCGCAGATGCGACGGCGGTAGACGATGCTTACCTTTTCGGCACCGCAGCGCACGGCGGAGCGTGCCACGTCCATGGCAACGTTGCCGCCGCCGATGACGCACACGCGCTGGCCGCTCAGGTCGGGCAGCTCGTCATCGCCGATGGCGCGCAGCATCTTGACGGCCGATTCCACGCCGGGCGCCTCTTCACCCGGAAGGCCGAGCTTCTTGTCACTGTGGGCACCGATGGCCAGGTAGACGGCATCGAACTCGTCGCGCAGACGGGCGAGCTCCTCGCCGCTCACGGAGTGGTCGAGCTCCACGTCGATGCCGGCGCTCAAGATCCAATCGATCTCGGCCTGCAGGCGCTCGCGCGGCAGACGATAGCTGGGGATGCCGTAGCGCAGCATGCCGCCCAAGTGGTGGCGCTGCTCAAAAATGGTCACCTTGTGGCCCATCACGGCCAGGTAGTAGGCACAGGAAAGGCCGGCCGGGCCGCCGCCGATCACGGCGACGCGCTTACCGGTGTTGTCCACTACATGTGGCTTGTGGTCGTTGAGGTCGCTATGCTCAACGGCAAAACGCTTGAGGGCGAGGATGTTCATGGGGTCGTCGACCATGCCACGGCGGCAATGCATCTCGCAGGGATGCTCGCACACCAGGCCACAGACGAGCGGTAGCGGGTTGTTCTTGCGGATGACCTTGACGGCGTCGGCATAACGGCCTGCCTCGACGAGCGAGATGTAACCAGGAATGTCGACGTGCGCCGGGCAGCCCGAGACACACGGGACGCGAGCCTCGCGGTCAAAGCCGCAGGAGTGCTCGCGGATGTGGTGCTCAAAATCGTCGCGGAAGCCGCGAATGGCCGTGAGTGCCATGGCGCCAGCTTCGTAGCCGATGGCGCAGTCGCTCGAAAGGTAGATGGTGCGGGCCGTGCGCTCAATCAAGTTGAGCGTGGACTCGTCGGCGCGGCCCTCGAGCACATCGGCGAGCAGGTCGCTCAGCGCGCTCAGGCCCACGCGGCAGGGCGTGCACTTGCCGCAGCTCTGGGTGGAGCACAGGTTGACGAGCGCCGCCGTAAACTCAACGGGACACGGGGCGAGCGAACTCACCGCCAGACGACGTCCGAGCGCATCGTGCAGGTCGTCCATGACGGCCTGAGCGTGGCTGCGTTCCATTACGTGCAGTCGAGCCATAAGATCCCCTCTCACATGGCAGCCCGGAGGCGAGGCCGGGCGAAATTGCTACACGCACAACACTGACCTAAAAAGTTGTGAGGTCTCCATACGGTTCGGCAGGCGGTATAAAATGT
>CALDBJ010000086.1 GCA_937937835.1 uncultured Collinsella sp. | reverse complement strand
CTCGCACGGAGAGCACATTAAGTGCTCTCCGGCTCGTGCGGAACTCGCGATCGACCTTATGCCCCGCCCCTCGGGACTAAGGATACATGGTTGGAGTCGCTCTGCTGCGAAAATTATCGGCCTGTGACCTATTCCATGTCCCAGGTCGGCTCATCTTCACCACCTTTAAATAAAAAAGAAGTACCGGTTGGAGCCGGTACTTCTTTTGGTGCGTTGTTTTTGGCTGTAGCTTTTCGGGTTACCTTACAGGCCGCAGGCTGCTTTGAGTTCTTCGGCTCGGTCGGTCTTCTCCCAGGTGAAGTCGGCGTCTTCGCGGCCGAAGTGACCGTAGGCTGCCGTTTTTTCGTAGATGGGGCGACGCAGGTCTAGGTCGCGGATGATTGCGCCCGGGCGCAGGTCGAAGGTCTTCTCTACGGCCTCGACGATCTTGTCCTCGGCAACATGTGCGGTGCCGAAGGTGTCGACCATGATTGAGAGGGGCTTGGAAACGCCGATGGCGTAGGCAAGCTCGACTTCGCAGCGGTCGGCCAGACCGGCGGCGACCACGTTCTTGGCTACCCAGCGCGCGGCATACGCGGCGGAGCGGTCGACCTTGGTGCAGTCCTTGCCGCTAAAGGCACCGCCGCCGTGACGGCCATAGCCGCCGTAGGTGTCGACGATGATCTTACGGCCAGTCAGTCCCGTGTCACCCATAGGTCCGCCCACGACAAAGCGACCGGTGGGGTTCACGTAGATGTCGGCGTTGTCCCACGGCATGTTCTCGGCGGCCATGACCGGGGTGATGACGTGCTCGATGAGGTCGGCCTTGATCTTGCCCATGTCCTCGATCTCGGCGGCGTGCTGCGTGGAGATGACGATGGTCGTGACCTCGACGGGCTTGCCGTCCTCGTAGCGCACGGTGACCTGGGTCTTGCCATCGGGACGCAGGTAGGGCAGGGTGCCGTCGTGGCGCACGGCAGCCAGGCGCTCGGCCAGGCGGCTTGCCAGGTAGTGAGGCATGGGCATGAGGGTCTTGGTCTCGTTGGAGGCGTAACCGAACATCATGCCCTGGTCGCCGGCACCGATCAGGTCGATCGGGTCGGTGGTAGCGCCGGTCTGGGTCTCGAAGGACTCGTCAACGCCCTGAGCGATATCGGGTGACTGCTCATGGATGAGGCTCATAACGCCGCAGGTATCGCAGTCAAAACCGAATTTGGCACGGTTGTAGCCAATGCGGCGGATAACGCCGCGGGCGATTTCCTGAACGTCGACGTAGGCCTGGGTGCGAATCTCGCCGGCGACGATAACGGTGCCGGTGGTCACGAGGGTCTCGCAGGCGCAGCGGACGTTCTCCACGTTGGCGGGCACGCCGTTGGGGGCGATGTAGCCCTGCTCCTGCAGCTCTATTTCTTTGGCGAGGATTGCGTCGAGGACGGCATCGCTGATCTGGTCAGCGATCTTATCGGGATGACCTTCGGTCACCGACTCCGACGTAAAAACAAAGGACCCGTGTTGGGGTGGGATGGAACGAAGTTCTTCTGACATGATTGTCCTTTCAAAAACGTGTCCCGGCGACCGTTACCATTCCGCCGGGCTCTCTATGCAAGGGCACATCATAGCGCGTAAATCAAACATTCACACCCTTTCCGCACCTACTCATTGGGGACAGACTTAAATGATCAGCCTTGCCTAAGTGCCGACAGGTTGCCCAAAGACTGGTCATTTAAGTCTGTCCCCAATGAGTAGGTCGGTGCCCTTTGTGCGGAGGTTGCTTTGATGCTTTATACTGATGCGGTTAGACATCCATCCTGCAATCGAGGAGATTTCCATGGCATCAGACGTTCGCGTCCGCTTTGCACCCTCACCGACGGGCAAGCTGCACATCGGCGGCGCCCGCACCGCTATCTATAACTGGGCTTTCGCCCGCGCAAACGGCGGCACGTTCATCCTGCGCATCGACGACACCGACCCCACCCGCTCCACCGACGAGAACACGCAGATCATCCTGCGCGCCATGCGTTGGCTGGGCCTGGACTGGGACGAGGGTCCCGAGGTGGGCGGCGACTTTGGCCCCTACGCCCAGACCGAGCGCCTGGACCTGTACAAGCAGGCCGCCCAGAAGCTTTGGGACGAGGGCAAGGCCTATCCCTGCTTCTGCACCAAGGAGCAGCTCGACGCCGACCGCAAGGCCGCGCAGGAGCGCAAGGACCCCTTCCAGGGCTATCAGCGCCGTTGCCGCGATCTTGATCCCGAGGAGGCCCGCCGCCGCATCGAGGCCGGCGAGTCCTACGTCCTGCGTATCAAGGTGCCCGAGGACCGCGGCGACGTCGTCATCCACGACGCCGTCCACGGCGAGGTGACCTTCGACGCCAAGGAGCTCGACGACTTTGTCATCTTCCGTTCCGACGGCACGCCCACGTACAACTTCGCGACCGTCGTCGACGACGCCATGATGAAGATCACCCACGTCATCCGCGGCGACGACCACTTGTCCAACACCCCGCGTCAGGTCATGGTCTACGAGGCTCTCGGCGCGCCCGTGCCCACGTTCGCCCACATCTCCATGATCCTGGGCGCCGACGGCAAGAAGCTCTCCAAGCGCCACGGCGCCACCTCGGTGGAGGAGTACCGCGACGCCGGTTACCTGTCCGACGCCTTCGTCAACTACCTGGCTCTGCTCGGCTGGTCGCTCGACGGCGAGACCACGATCATCCCGCGCGATGTCCTGGCCAGCAAGTTCTCGCTCGACCGCATCTCCAAGAACCCCGCGACCTTCGACCCCAAGAAGCTCGATTGGGTCAATGCCGAGTACATCAACGGCATGTCCGATGCTCAGTTTGCCGACGAGATCATGGTCCCCGAGCTGCACGAGGCGGGTCTCATCGAGGGTAATGTCGAGTACGGCGAGGATTGGATCGATGCGCTTGCCGCCATCGTCAAGCCGCGCACCAAGATGCCGGCCGACGCCGTGACCGTCGCCGCTCCCATCTTTGCCACGGCCGAGACGCTCGAGTATGACGAGAAATCCGTCAACAAGGGCCTGGCCAAGGAGGGCATGGGTGTCATTCTGGATGCCTCCAAGGCCGCGCTCGAGGGTGTGAACGAGTGGACGGCTGCCAACATCGACGCCGCGCTTGAGCCGCTGCCCGAGCAGATGGACCTCAAGAAGCGCGTGGTGTTCCAGGCCGTGCGCGTCGCCGTCTGCGGCAACATGGTGAGCCCCCCGCTGGGCGAGACCATGGCGCTCGTCGGCCGCGACGACTGCCTGGCGCGTATCGACCGCGCCCGCACGATGGCGCTGTAGCAGCCGCGTAAACGCATGTATCCGAGCCCCGTTCACCCGAGCGGGGCTCTTGTTTCTGAAGACGCATGGGATGGGAGGTATAGGGGCCATGGCCGAGCAACTGTCGCTGTTTGGTTCGCCGGAACCGGAGGAGACTCCGGCCAAGCCTGAGTTCGCGCCTGAACCCGTCGCCGCCTATGCGAGCGTAGTCCTCGACATTCCCACCCGTGCGCTGTCCGAGCCGTTTGCTTATGGCATTCCCCGGTCCCTTGCCAACGAGGCGCAAATCGGATCCACGGTCCTGGTCCACTTTGGTAACCGTGCCGCCGCGGGCTATATCGTCGACATTGCGCCTGAGCTGGGTGACCTGCAAGGCATCAACGCCCTCGACCCAGCCCGCATTAAAGCCATCGAGGCTATCCTCAGCAAACCGCTCTTTACCGCCGAGGCTGCCCGTATCGCACGCTGGATGAGCCGCGAGTACGTCGCAACGCTTTCCGAGTGCCTGCGTTTGTTCTTGCCCCCGGGTGGAAGCCCGCGCGTGGTCAAAGGTGACGACGGCGTGTGGGCCGTTGAGCGCCCCGCCGTCAAACCCATCCAAAACCGCTGGGTCATGCTCACGCCCGAGGGCTTCGACTATACGCCGCCCAAGACCGCGGTCCGCCAGCGTCAGCTCATCGAGGCGCTCCAGTGCGGCCCGGTCACGACGCGCGACCTCAACCTTCTCTATAACAGCATGTCGGCGACCATCAAGGCGCTCGAAAAACGCGGCGTCGTCGTGGTGGAGGAGCGTCGTGCGTGGCGTGGCTGCAGCGAGCAGACCACGCTGTCCTCGGCAAGCGGCAAGGCGCCGGTCTCCCTTACCAACGGCCAGAAGCAGGCACTCGCGCAGATTGAGCGCGCCCGTCTGGACGCTCATGGCGACGTGGTGCTGGTCGACGGCGTCACCGGCTCCGGCAAAACCGAGGTGTACCTCTCCGCCATCGAGCGCGTGCTGGCGGCCGGCCGTTCGGCTTGCGTGCTGGTGCCCGAGATCTCGCTGACGGCCCAGACCGTCGGCCGCTTCCGTTCGCGCTTTGGCGAGACGGTCGCCGTGTTCCATTCGCGCCTTTCGGCCGGCGAGCGCCTGGACCAGTGGGATATGGTCGCCAGCGGTGCCGCGCGCGTGGTCGTGGGCGCCCGCTCGGCGCTCTTTTGCCCGCTCAGCGACTTGGGCCTTATCATCATCGACGAGGAGCACGAGACCAGTTACAAGCAGGGTTCCAGCCCGCGCTACCATGCGCGCGAAGTGGCGGCCGAGATGGCGCGTCGCTATCGCTGCCCGCTCGTGCTGGGCTCGGCCACGCCTTCTGCTGAGGCCCTCGACCGCTGCCGCCGTGGCACGTATAACGGTGCCACCTGGACGCGCGTCGAGATGCCCGAGCGCCCGGGACACGCCGTGCTGCCGACAGTCCGCATTGCCGACCTGCGCCGCGAGTTCTCGCACGGCAGCCGCTCTATGTTCTCAAAACCGCTGATGGAAGGCCTGGAGCGTGTGGTCGAGCGCCGCGAGAAGGCCGTGTTGCTGCATAACCGCCGTGGCTTTGCGCCGTTCCTGATGTGCCGCGAGTGCGGCTGCGTCCCCACCTGCAACCACTGCTCCACCGCGCTTACGTATCACGAGCGCACACACACGCTGCAGTGTCACACATGCGGTTCGTCTTGGCGCGTGCAGCCCTATCCGGCGGCCACGAGCCGTTGCCCCAAATGTGGCAGTCGCTACCTGGCAAAAATGGGCCTGGGTACGCAGCAGATTGAGGACGCACTGCACCAGATGCTTCCCGAGGATGTCGCCATTATTCGCATGGATGCCGATTCCACGCGCGGCAAGGATGCGCACAAAAAGCTGCTCGAGCAGTTCGATGCCGCCGATTGCGCGGTGCTGCTGGGCACTCAGATGATCGCCAAGGGCCTCGACTTTCCCGAGGTCACGCTCGTGGGCGTGGTCAATGCCGACTTCGCCCTCAAGCTGCCGGACTTCCGCGCAGGGGAGCGCGCCTACGATTTACTGGAGCAGGTTGCGGGACGCGCCGGCCGCGGCGATCGTCCCGGCGAGGTCATCATCCAGACCTATCTGCCCGAGGATCCGGTCATCCGCGCCGTCGCTGTGCACGACCGCTCGTTCTTTACCGACTACGACCTGGACCAGCGCCGCGACGCGCTGTACCCGCCGTTTGTTCGCTTGGTCAACATCTTGGTGTGGTCGGCGAACCGAGACGACGCGCAGGACTACATTGGTCGCATCTCGAAGCTCCTCAAGCGTCGCTGGCATGCCGCCGCGCCCGACTTTTTGCGGGCGGGGAGCGCCGTGCCCCAGGTGCTTGGTCCGGCTTCGTGTGTAATCGAGAGAGCCAAGGACCGTTACCGCTTCCATCTGCTTGTGAAGTCGCCCGTGGGGTACCATGTCTCTGATGATATCGACGCCTGCCTCAAAGAGGTGGGCTCTGTGCGCGGCGTGAGCGTGAGCGTTGACGTCGACGCCTATGATTTGATGTAACAACCCGAAAGGATGGCCATGGAAGCCAACGGAATCGTTCTGTCGCCCGACCCTCGTCTGCGCCAGGAGTGCGCCGTCATCGAGGAGATTACCCCGGCGATCGAGGCGCTTGCCGAGAAGATGAAGAAGATAATGTTCGAGAACGGTGGCTGCGGCCTGGCTGCTCCGCAGATCGGCGAGCTTATTCAGCTCGTCACCATCGACTGCGACTACAGCGACAAGAACGACTACGACCCGTACGTGCTCATCAATCCCGTTATTGTTGATCAGAGCGACCATCTGGTGCCCTTTAGCGAGGGCTGCCTTTCCATCCCTGGCATTAGCTGCGAGATTGAGCGTCCCGACCATGTCGTCGTCGAGGCGTATGACTTGGATGCCAACCTTATTCGCTATGAGGCCACGGGCGATCTGTTCTGCGTGTGCCTGCAGCACGAGATCGATCACCTGCACGGCAACACCATGTTCGAGCGACTGAAGCCCATGCAGAGGATCAAGGCAGTCAAGGAGTACCAGGATGCCCTGGCCCGCGGCGCTCGACCGGGCGAGACCGAATAGGTTAATTGTCCGTCCCTGGGATGGGGCCCACACATATCATCCCGTGCTCAAACATTCTCGCTTTGCTGCGAAACTGCGCGCGGGACGATATAGGCGGGCACCCCGGGGACTACGTTGACGCTGCTTGTCTCGCCCGGGTGCCGTCGGGCCAGGGAAGGGCGTCTTTGCTGATAGGTGCTTTGCTGAAAGAGCTGGTTGATTTCCGATCTCAGCCGAACACATTAGGCGGACAGGCCGTTCCCGCAGC
>CALDBJ010000085.1 GCA_937937835.1 uncultured Collinsella sp. | reverse complement strand
ATTAAGTGCTTTCCTTTGCGTGCGGAACTCGCGACAAACTTAAACAGCGGGCCGCCCGGACCGGGAATCCGACGTGCTTGTCGGGGCAACGTTCCCTTCCAAATAGGGACAGGTTTATTTTGGTCGGTTTTATCTGGGGAAACGTCGCACTCCAGCGCTTGTCCGCACTCACCTATTACCTGTAGATCGGCGACGTTTTCGGAAGTATGCGGCAAATTTTGGACTTGCTGAGCGCACAGGGGTTTTGCGATAACAAACCCGCAGGTAGAGCGCTTGAGCATATGCGGTGTGGTCAACCCATCAGGATTTTGCCGCATACTTCCGAATCACACCTCAAAATGACCCGTTTTCCTCCGTCCCCAAGGGATCAACGGAACGCAACAGGTTGAGTATACGCAAGCGAGCGGCCCCCAGAGCGTACAAGGTGCCATAAAAAAGGCAGGGCATTGACCTTCTGGTCATGCCCTGCCTTTTGAATGACAGATTGTAGCTCTGGGGGCCGCGCAGCGACGGAGATCGCCGCCGTTCGTTAGAACGGCGGAACTAGTTACTCCTCGTCGTTGTCCTTGGCCTCTTCGGCGTCGTCGGTGTCCACGAGCTGGTTGAGCAGCTCATCGAGAGAAGCCATGTCCTCGTTGATGGCACCGTTGGCGGGAGCCTTCTTGTCGTCGATCGGGGCGCCCAGGAGCTCCTCGTCGGCGTCGGCGTGATGCGTCGGAGCGGAGGTACCCAACAGGATATCGTCCGGACCGTCGGGGCTAAAGACCATCTGCAGCAGCTGCGAGAGGTCTTCCTCGTCGGCAACGTCGTCGTTGTTCTCGAGGATGTAGAGCAAGTCGTGGGCCTCCAGGCCGTCACGGAGCTCCTCGATCGCCTTGGCACCGATGCCGTCGATGCGCAGCAGATCCTCCTCGGACTTGCCGACCAGGTCGCCGACCGTCTCGATGCCGACTTCGCTGAACTTGTTGGTCCAGCGCTGCGACACGCCCAGGTCGTCGAACAGGTACAGACGAGCCTTCTCGGCGGAGATGGTGTGGCCGTTGCGGGTGAACGAGCCGTCAGCACCACCGAACTCGTCGTAGCCGGCCCAGTCGAGCTGCTGCGGGAGCTGCTCGTCCAGGTCCTTGAGCTCCACAGGAGCCCACTCGGGCAGCGACTTGGCGTTGGGCGAAGCCGGGCCGTCGATGTCCACGTAGCCGTCGGCCGTGCGATACGTCAGCTTGGCGTTGGCGTACGGCTTGAGGCCGGTACCGGCAGGAATCTTCTTACCGACGATGACGTTGGACTTAAGGTCGAGCAGGTGGTCGACCTTGCCCTCAATGGCAGCCTCGGTAAGGACGCCGGCGGTACGGATGAACGAAGCGCTCGACAGCCAGGAGTCGATGTTGGACGCGACCTTGAGCGTACCCAGGATGACGGGCTCGGCCACGGGAGCCTGACCGCCCAGACGGGCAACGCGTTCGACCTCGTCGGCGAACTCGTAGCGGTCGACGTACTGACCAAGCAGGTACTTGGAGTCACCGGGGTTGGTGATCTGAACGCGACGCAGCATCTGACGTGCGAGCACCTCGATGTGCTTGTCGTTCAGGTCGACGCCCTGACTGGTGTAGACGTCCTTGACGCTCTCGACGAAGGTGTGCATCGTCGACTCGATGTCGGTCAGCTTGCGCAGGTTGCGGAAGTTGACGAAGCCCTTGGTGATCTGGTCGCCGGCGCGAACCTCGCAGCCGTCCTCGATCTCGGGCATAAAGCGCACCGAAGCGGGGACGCGACGCTCGTCGAGGACACGGGTGTGATCCTCGGAGTCGGTGAGCGTCAGCACGTACTCGGACTTCTCGGGCTTAATCGAGAGGTGGCCGGAGTACGGAGCCAACTCGGCCTCGCGACCCAGAATCTTCTCGTTGACGTTACCGACGATATCGAACATACGACTGACCGTAGGCAGACCCTGCGTAATATCGTCGACGCCAGCGACGCCGCCGGAGTGAATGGTACGCATCGTAAGCTGCGTACCGGGCTCGCCGATGGACTGGGCGGCAATAATGCCGACCGCGGTACCGATGGCGACCGGACGACGGGTGGAAAGATCCCAGCCGTAGCACTTCTGGCACACGCCGTACTTGGAGCGGCAGGTGAGCAGCGCGCGAAGCTTGACCTTCTTGAGGCCCGCATCGACCATCTTCTGGATGTCGGCGACCTTCTCGATGTAGCCGTCCTGCTCAAAGAGCACGGTGCCATCGGGAGCCACGACGTCCTCGATGAAGCAACGGCCGACGAGGTCGGTGTTGAGGTCGGTGGTACCGGGGATGATGAGGTTGTAGGTGACGCCCTCGTGCGTACCGCAGTCCTCCTCGCGGACGATGACGTCCTGGGCCACGTCGACCAGACGACGGGTCAGGTAACCAGAGTCCGAGGTGTGGGATGCGGTATCGACCAGGCCCTTACGGGCGCCGTAGGTCGAAATGAAGTACTCGAGCGGCAGCAGGCCCTCGCGGAAGTTCGCCTTAATGGGAAGGTCGATCGTCTCGCCGGACATGTCTGCCATCAGGCCACGCATGCCGCCGAGCTGACGCAGCTGGGTCTTAGAACCACGGGCGCCGGAGTCGGCCATCATGTACAGCGGGTTCTCCTCGTCGAACATGTCGAGCATGAGCGCTGCGACCTTATCGGTACAAGCGGTCCACTCGTTAACGACTTCGATGTGGCGCTCCGTCTCGTTGATGAAGCCCTCCTCGAAGTACTCGTTGATCTGGTCGACGTTGGCCTGAGCGCGGTCGAGCAGCTCCTGCTTCTCGGCAGGGATGAGAGCGTCCCACACCGAGATGGTGAGGCCGGCGCGGGTAGCGTAGTGGAAGCCGGAGTACTTGATGGCGTCGAGGATCGGGCCGACCTTGGCCTCGGGGTAACGATCGCAGCAGTCCGCAACCAGCTTGGCCACGTCGCCCTTGACCATCTTGTAGTTCATGAACTCATAGTCTTCGGGCAGGCACTGGCGGTTGAAGATGATGCGGCCGATAGAGGTCTCGAAGCGCGCAGTCTTGTTGCCGGTGACGTCGTAGTCGACGAACTCGTTCTTGCCGTTCTTGACGCGGAAGATACGGGTGCCATCCTCGTTGATGACGTTGGCATCGGCAGCGGACACGCGGACCTGGATCTTGGCCTGCATGTCGACCTCGGAGCGGCAGTCATAGGCGTGCAGTGCGTCATCGAAGCTCGAGAACACGTGGTTCTCGCCCGGCAGACCCTCGCGAACCTGGGTGAGGTAGTACACACCGATGATCATGTCCTGCGAGGGGATGTTGACCGGCTTGCCGGATGCCGGCGAGCGCAGGTTGTTCGCGGAGAGCATGAGCACGCGGGCCTCGGCCTGAGCCTGGCTGGACAGCGGCACGTGGACAGACATCTGGTCGCCGTCGAAGTCGGCGTTGAAGGGCGAGCAGACCAGCGGGTGCAGGTGGATAGCCTTGCCCTCGACCAGAACCGGCTCAAAGGCCTGGATGGACAGACGGTGCAGGGTCGGTGCACGGTTGAGCAGCACGACGCGGCCGTCGATGACCTCTTCGAGGATATCCCACACAAAGGTGGCACCGCGGTCGATAGCGCGCTTGGCGCCCTTGATGTTCTCGACCTTGCCAAGCTCGACCAGGCGCTTCATGACGAAGGGCTTGAAGAGCTCCAGCGCCATGGTCTTGGGCAGACCGCACTGGTGCAGCAGCAGCTTGGGGTCGGTAACGATTACCGAACGGCCGGAGTAGTCGACACGCTTGCCCAGCAGGTTCTGACGGAAACGACCCTGCTTGCCCTTGAGGGCCTCGGCGAGCGACTTGAGCGGGCGACCGCCACGGCCAGAGACCGGACGACCACGACGGCCGTTGTCGAACAGGGCGTCCACGGACTCCTGGAGCATGCGCTTCTCGTTGTTCACGATGATCGCAGGGGCGTCCAGGTCGAGCAGGCGCTTGAGTCGGTTGTTACGGTTGATCACGCGACGATACAGGTCGTTGAGGTCGGACGCGGCGAAGCGGCCGCCGTCGAGCTGGACCATCGGGCGCAGATCGGGCGGAATGACCGGGATGACATCCAGAATCATGTTCGCGGGGCTGTTGCCGCCCTTCAGGAAGGCGTCAACGACCTCGAGGCGCTTGACGGCCTTCTCGCGCTTCTGCTTCTGGGAGTCCTCGTCGGCGATGATGGCCTTGAGCTTCTCGGCCTCGGAAGGAAGGTCGATGGCAGCGAGCAGGTCGCGGACGGCCTCGGCACCCATGCCACCCTTGAAGTACATGGAGTAGTAGCGAGTCATCTCGCGGAACAGCGGCTCATCGGAGATGAGGTCGCGCTCGGTGAGCTTCATGAAGGCGTTGAAGGCGTCCGTGCGGAGCTGCTTCTCGTCCTTGCACTCTTCCTCAATGTCGACGATGCCAGAGGCGATCTCCTCGGGGGTCAGCGGCTCCTCGTCGGAGAACTCGTCAAAGTTCTCGGGGTTGCCCTGCTCCTTGAGGGACTCGATCTGGCGGGCGCACTCGGCATCGATCTCTTCCAGATCGGCGGCGAGCTCCTCGCGCAGGTCGTCAGCGTCGGCCTCGCGAGCCTCGTAGTCGACCTCGGTAATGATGTAGCTGGCAAAGTACAGAACCTTCTCGAGGTCCTTGGACTTGATGTCGAGCATACGGCTCATCGGGAAGCTCGTGGGGCTCTTGAAGTACCAGATGTGGGACACGGGAGCGGCGAGCTCGATGTGGCCCATGCGGTCGCGACGCACCTTGGCCGAGGTGACCTCGACGCCGCAGCGCTCGCAGACGATGCCCTTAAAGCGGATGCCCTTGTACTTGCCGCAGGAGCACTCCCAGTCCTTGGCGGGACCGAAGATCTTCTCGCAGAACAGGCCGTCCTTCTCGGGCTTGAGGGTACGGTAATTGATGGTCTCCGGCTTCTTGACCTCACCGTGCGACCAGGAACGGATCTGGTCGGCGGAGGCAAGGGAGATTTTTACCGAGTCAAAATCAGTAGCTTCGAAATCTGCCACAGTCAACTACTCCTTATCAGTGGTCGTGGCGGCGACAGCCTCGGGGGCCTCGGCGGTCTCGGCATCCTGGGCCTCGACGTCGGCGTCAACGCCGGCGAGCTCAGCCAGGTCATCGAGGGCAGAGGTCTCCTCGGCGGTCACAGGGGCGGAGGCGTCCTCGTCGGCATCGTGCATGGGCTCGATGTCCAGCGCAAGGGAGCGAATCTCCTTGACGAGAACCTTGAAGGACTCGGGGATACCCGGGACAGGAACGTTCTCGCCCTTGACGATGGACTCGTAGGTCTTGACGCGGCCCACGGTATCGTCGGACTTGACGGTCAGGATCTCCTGCAGGACGTTGGAAGCACCGTATGCGTACAGTGCCCAAACTTCCATCTCGCCGAAGCGCTGGCCGCCGAACTGTGCCTTGCCGCCCAGCGGCTGCTGGGTAACCAGGCTGTAAGGGCCAGTCGAACGAGCGTGGATCTTGTCGTCGACCATGTGGCCGAGCTTGAGGATGTAGGACGTACCCACGGTAATGGGCTCGCGGAACTCCTCGCCGGTGCGGCCGTCGAACAGACGGGTCTTACCGCGCTCGTCAAGCTGGGTGACAAACTCGGGGCGCATGTGATCGCCAAAGGCAGCGGTGGCCTTGTTGAGCATGTTCTTGTTGGCGCGACGGATGACCTCGGCGATCTCGTCTTCCTTGGCGCCGTCGAAGACGGGCGTCGCGGTGAAGAACGGACCGGGGACGTACTTGTCGGAGTCGGCCTGCTCGGTATCCCAACCGCAGGCAGCAGCCCAGCCAAGGTGGCACTCGAGCAGCTGGCCGACGTTCATACGCGAAGGAACGCCCAGCGGGTTGAGGATAACGTCGATCGGGGTACCGTCAGCCATGTAGGGCATGTCCTCGACCGGCAGAACGTTACAGATAACACCCTTGTTGCCGTGGCGGCCGGCGATCTTATCGCCCTGCTGGATCTTACGACGCTGGGCGACGTAGACGCGCACCTGCTCGTTGACGCCGGGGGCCAGGTCGTCGCCGTTCTCGCGGCTAAAGCGGACGACGTCGATGACGCGGCCGTAAGCGCCGTGAGGCATCTTAAGGGAGGTGTCGCGGACGTCGTGGGCCTTGGCACCGAAGATGGCGCGCAGCAGGCGCTCCTCGGCGGTCAGAGCGCTCTCGCCCTTAGGCGTGACCTTGCCGACCAAGATGTCGCCAGGGCCGACCTCGGCGCCGATGCGGATGATGCCGTCCTCGTCGAGGTTGGCAAGCATGTCCTCGGAGAGGTTCGGGATCTCGCGGGTGATCTCCTCGGGGCCGAGCTTGGTGTCGCGGGCGTCGATCTCGTGACGGGTGATGTTGATGGTCGTCAGCAGGTCCTCGGCCACCAGGCGCTCGGACACGACGATACCGTCCTCGTAGTTAAAGCCTTCCCACGGCATGTAGGCCACGGTGAGGTTCTGGCCCAGTGCGAGCTCGCCGTGATCGGTCGAAGGACCGTCGGCCAGAGGCTCGCCCTGCTCAACGGTATCACCGACGCGCACGAGCGGACGGTGGTTGATGCAGGTGGACTGGTTGGAGCGCTGGTACTTGGCCAGGTGATACTCGTCCATGCCGCCGGCATGCTTGACGATGATCTTGGAGGCGTCGGCAAAGATGACCTCGCCGGCGTTCTTGGCCAGGGTGACCTCGCCGGAGTCCAGAGCGGCGCGACGCTCCATGCCGGTACCGACATAGGGAGCGGCGGGGTGAACCAGCGGCACGGCCTGACGCTGCATGTTAGCGCCCATCAGCGTACGCTTGGCGTCGTCGTGCTCGAGGAACGGAATCAGCGTGGCTGCGACGGAGAGCATCTGACGCGGCGAGACGTCCATGTAGTCGACGTCCTCGACAGGCACGTCGGCGGGAGCGCCGAAGGAGCCGTCGAAGTCTCGGGTACGGGCGATCACGCTGTGCGGGCGGACAAGCTTGCCCTCGGCATCGGTCGTGATGAACTCGTTGGTCTTGGGATCGAGCGGCGTGTTGGCCGGCGCAATGACGTGCTTCTCTTCCTCGTCAGCGGTCATCCAGTCGATCTGGTCGGTGGCAACGCCGTTCTCGACGCGGCGGAACGGAGCCTCGATGAAGCCGTACTCGTTGACGCGGGCGTAGAGGGCGAGCGAGCCGATCAGGCCGATGTTGGGGCCTTCGGGGGTCTCGATCGGGCACATGCGGCTGTAGTGCGAGTTGTGAACGTCGCGGACGGCCGTCGGCACGTTGGTGCGGCGGCTGGAGCCGGACTTGTGGCCGGCAAGACCGCCAGGGCCGAGTGCGGACAGACGGCGCTTGTGGGTCAGACCGGTCAGGGGGTTCGCCTGGTCCATGAACTGCGAGAGCTGCGAGGAACCGAAGAACTCCTTGATGGAGGCCACGATCGGGCGGATGTTGATGAGCGACTGCGGGGTGATCTCGTCGATGTCCTGGGAGCTCATGCGCTCACGGACAACGCGCTCCATACGGCTCATGCCGATACGGAACTGGTTGGCGACGAGCTCGCCGACGGTGCGGATGCGGCGGTTGCCAAAGTGGTCGATGTCGTCGACCTTGAAGCCCTGCTCGCCGGCGGCGAGGGACAGCAGGTAGCGCAGCGTAGCGACGATATCCTCGTCGGTGAGCACCGTGACCTCTTCCTCGGTGGTGAGGTTGAGCTTCTTGTTGACCTTGTAACGACCGACGCGGGCCAGATCGTAGCGCTGCGGGTTAAAGAGCAGGCCATCGAGCAGGCTGCGGGAAGCGTCCACGGTGGGAGGCTCGCCCGGGCGCAGACGACGGTAGATCTCGATGAGGGCGTCCTCGCGAGTGAGGGCGGTGTCGCGCTCCAGGGTGTGCTTGATCACATCGGAGTTGCCGAGCAGCTCGATGATGTCGTCGTTGGTGACGGCAATGCCAAGGGCGCGCAGGAACATCGTGGCGCTCTGCTTGCGCTTACGGTCGATGGAGACCATGAGCTGGTCGCGCTTGTCGACCTCAAACTCAAGCCAGGCACCGCGGGACGGGATGATCTGGGCCTTGTAGATCTGCTTGCCCGAATCCATCTCGGAGCTGTAGTACACACCCGGGGAACGGACGAGCTGTGAGACGACGATACGCTCGGTACCGTTGATGATGAAGGTGCCCTGATCGGTCATCATGGGGAAGTCGCCCATAAAGACGAGCTGCTCCTTGATCTCGCCGGTCTCCTTGTTGGTGAGACGGACGTCGGTCAGAAGCGGGGCCTGATAGGTCATGTCCTTCTCGCGGCACTCCTCGACGGTGTGCGCGGGGTCGCCGAACTGATGCTCGCCGAAGGTAACCTCGAGAACATGGTTCTGGCTCTGGATGGGGCTGGATTCCTTGAACGCCTCACGAAGGCCCTCGTCCTTAAAACGCTCAAAGGATTCCCTTTGAACAGAGATAAGGTTGGGGAGCTCCATGGCCTCCGGGATTTTCCCGAAGCTGACGCGCTTGCGCTCAGTGGCAGTGTATGCGTAGGTCACCAGGTTTTTCCTCCTTCACGGAAATGCTCGGTGGGTTGGCGAGGCATAGCTTCGCCAGTTATCGCAACCTAATAGTTTATCAGGTACCGACCGTTGGGCAAGAAAAGCCTTGACGCGATTGAGTTTTTGGAGTAGCAAAGTTTTTCGACAGAAAACACGCAGGTAGATGTATATGTATCGAACATCTGTTCATATATTTTCTGTGAACGAGTCTGCTGGTGCGGACCGCTGAATGGCGGAATGGCGGCGAGGGTTGGCCGGGCGGAAACTGCATCCCGTTTTGAGGCCTCAAACTGGGTCGCAGTTTCCGGTTGAACCCGGTTTGGGAAACTGTATCCCATTCTGAGCCGATATTCTGGGTCGCACTTTCCGCTAGGGGCCTCAGCCGGAAAGCGCATCCCAGAATTCAGCCAAATTGTGGGTCGCACTTTCCGGCAGGTTATGGCAAAGTATCCGCCGCCTTGTTGCACCCGTTTGGCAATGTTGCGCAACAGATTCTTCGAATCCGGCATGAAGATACTGGATAGTTACGTATAACCCGACGAAAGGATCGCCATGTTCAAGAGCATCCGAAAAGGCGGGAGGATCGCCGCAGCCACAATCGGCATCGTAGCGGCGCTGACCCCGCTGGCTGCCCCCCCCGCGGCATTAGCTGACGGCCTGCCGACACCAGAGCTAGAAAAGTCGTACACCTTTAAGAACACGACCATCGAGGCTCTTACGGACGATGAAGGCAATGCGATCTTGAGGACCTATCAACGCAGCGACGATGAGGATGATGACTATTCTACCGTCGGCTATTCCGTCCTCGATCTCTCGAATGGATCGACCAAGGACATCAAGATACCGAAAGCCAGTCTTGAATCCGTACAGGCGCAAGCGGGATGTGTCACTTGGCTTGACGGCAACAACCTCGCCATCTATTCGGTTGATGACCAGAAGACAAGCACCCACCCCATCGAACTTAAAAAATATGCAGAAACATATGTTGAGCTTTCAACGAACGGCAAAGTTGCCGCCATTGCATACAAAAACGAGGATTTTGATTTAAAGCGGATTGACGTTTACGATCTTGAAGCCAACAAGATGATCGAATCATATAAATGCGGCAAAAAAGACGAGCGTTACCTGTTGTCGAACGACGGGAAGCGGCTTTATGTAGCCTCTTTAGGCGATAACGGATCGTCCAAGCTGACGACTAAAGATACGTCGAGTGGCTCGACGAAGACTCAAACAATTCCCTTTACGGGCGGCAATTTCATGGCAAGAAAACCAGGGTCAGACACTGTATATGTCGGCGGTAGCACTTGCGATACTCTGGCGAAATTCGACTACGATGGAAATGTTGAATTCCTCGCTGATGGCCAGTTGTTTAACTTCGTGATCCCTTATGACAACTTCCTGTTTGCCGCCAAGATTAGCCGGAAAAATAATGAGGCAGATTGGGATTCCATTCAATATGCAATGTTGAATGACCGTGGCGAGGAAATCGGAACGGTCAGTCCCTCATTTAAGGATACAGACGACTCTCATTACGGTTTCCGGGACTTTTCCGAGCATGGTGACATGACGCTTGTCAGTCTCGAAAAAAGAGTCGCCTCAAATTCAAAATCTAATTCCGACTCCGGTGCAGATGCCGAGGATAGCAAAACATCCATTTCTACATTCCTCGCAGAGACAAGCACCGGGCAGAAAACTAAGCTGCCAATTAAAACCGGGTAGTGTCGAGAAAGTTGGTGTAGAGCCCCATCCGAAGCGAGTCGGCCCGGCGT
>CALDBJ010000084.1 GCA_937937835.1 uncultured Collinsella sp. | reverse complement strand
GGCAGGACCCCCGCTGCGCACTTCGTGCGGCGGGGGTCCTGCCGTCCTGCGGAAAGATTTGGGGGCAAAGCCCCCTGGCCTCCCCTATGTTAACTTCGCCGGCGGCGGCTACAGGGACCTACGCTCTGGAAAGTCGCCGGGCTGATAGTTTGGCTTTTTATTGGTAGGGGCTCTTGCTAGGCTGGAGCACTTCCTAGAGGCGGGCATCGGCTGCGTGCCTGGTTTAGGCGGCGCTGGTTTCTTTGTATTCGAAGACTGGCTCTAGGAGGTCTTCGATGTTGCAGTGTAGGGCTTTTGCTATATCCCTTACGGTTGTTACCGAGGCTTCGTTGATGTTTCTCTGGCGTTGTTCGTACATTTGGATTGAGCGGAGGGACACGCCCGATTCGTATGCCAGGTCTTGTTGGGTTTTCTTAAGCTTCTTTCTTGCTAACGCAAGTTTGGTTTGCCTGGACGCTTTTTTCGCCATATCGCAGACGAGGCGAGCCACGCGTTCCTCCGAGGCTTCATGCCAGGGATAGTACAGACTGCGCAGTGCGTCAAACGGAACGACATGCAGCAGGTCTTCGAAAGACTCCCCTAAACGCCACTGCAGATATGCCAGTATCCAGCCTGTCCAATACTCTGGCGTCTTCTCAAAACGATAGGTGCGATCCGGTATAGACCCGCTCTGATAGCCGGACCTTTCAGCGATAAGCGCGAACAGCTCAACGCCCGATTTTCCCGATACGACCCATGCGTTGCCGCGTTCGAACTCGCGAGCTACGCCGCTCAGGCAAAAGAGTTCAGCAACTTCCGATCCTTCTGCTCCATAATCGTTAACGGCATAGTCAAAGCAGTCGCCGAGGTTGTTCATTGCATCCTCGAGGTAGTAGACGGGGTATGTCCTACTCGGCCCACAATCCGTTAACTCTTGGATCATTTAAATCAACCCTCCCTGCCATTAAATCCCTAATGTCGATACCTTCGGAATCGAACCCGTTAACCGTATCCAAGTATTTGCGTCGAGCATTCTGCTCTCGCTCAAAACGCTTGGGATAAAACTCAGACCCCAAAGCCTGCTTCCAATCGCAGAATCTAATCGCCGAAAATGCGCACTCGCTCATAAGAGCATATTGGATACCCAAATCACCCAAGCGCATGATACGTTGCAGCTGCCTGAGCGAGATCATGCCGCTGACAAACTGTCTTGCAAACGAAAAAAAGGAGTCGTCGGCGCGATAACCTCGAATTACGTCATAGGGAGAAATATCAATCAGGCAGTTATCCAGCAGATAACGAAGCCCCTCGCGTGCTACTGGCGTTGAAACATTGAACTCTCTGTTATTCGCCAGAATTGCAAGCCAGTTGAGAATCGAGAACTCACCTGATTCCAAATCCAAAATCGCAAGGCCATCTAAATCAAGCTCATATCGATTGGCAATGCCATCAGACTCGGTCCGACATGCCCACTCCATTGCCATTTCCTCATGCGGTGTGCAATAAAACCCGCGCCCATAGTCATTGAATTGCCTGCATTTATCCAACGATGGATGCTCGACAACAACCTCCGACCCGTGCCAAAGCTCCATATCGACCTCCTAAAAAATATCACCTCAGCGATAGTTTACCAATAACTATCACTGAGGTGATATAGATAGGAGCTTTTGAAGGGCTGCAGCCTGACTAGAGGCAGGCCTCGGCGATGCGCTTTTTTAGTTCGTCGATGCCGGTGCCGGTTTGGGAGCTTGTGATGATTACGTTTTCGGCCGGGACGTTGAGCTGCTTTTTGATGGCTGCTGCTTGGCGGGCCTGCTGGGTGCGGCTGAGTTTGTCGGCCTTGGTGAGGCAGACGATAAAGTTGAACTCGTTGCCCTGCAGGTAGTCGATCATGTCATGGTCGAGTTTACTGGGGTCGTGACGAATGTCCACCAGTGAGACGACCAAGTTAAAGCTGCGCTCGGAGTCGAAAAAGTCGCCGATAAGCTCGGCCCAGCGGTCGCGCTCGGCCTTGGAGCGACGGGCGAAACCGTAACCCGGCAGGTCAACGAAATGCATGTCGTCGGCCTCAAAGAAGTTGATGTTGCTCGTCTTGCCCGGCGTACTGGAAACCTTGACCAGGTTCTTGCGGCCAAATAGCTTGTTCATGATGGAGGACTTGCCCACGTTGGAGCGGCCGACGAAGCTCACCTCAGGGCAGGTGGACTCGGGAATCTGCGAAACCTTGCCGTAGCTGGCAACGAACTTGGCAAGCTGATAGTTAATGGAATCGGCCATGGACACTCCTTGGTCGTAGGTTCTTACAAATAGACGCGCTATTGCGCAGCGGCAATGCGGCGGACGATATCGAGCGTGATGTCACTTGCGACACGCGCGTACTCGAACAGATCGAACTCTCGCTCGCAAATTGCATCGTACGCCTCGTCACAATTATCGCTGATAGCGCGCAACACCAGGCAATCGACACCATTTTTGGTTGCGACATGGGCAATTGCCGCGCCCTCCATGCCGACACAATCGGCATGCGTCGCCTCGATAGCGTCGTTGCGCATGGTGGCGCCCGTCACAAAGCGGTTGCCCGTGGCAATCGTGCCGACCAGGAACTGCTTGGTGCCCTCATTCGAAGCGACTGCATTTGTCGAAGCGTCAACAAACCCACGCTCAGCAAGCACGTCGGCGGCAATATCGACCAGCGCGGGCGTCGAGCCAAACTCCTCGAGCCCCGGTGCGGACTCGGCGATAAGCGCGGTATCGGTATCCAGATAGCGTAGGCGTTTGCCAATGACCACGTCGTCGATATGGAGCTTGGGGTTCAAACCGCCCGCAATGCCCGAAAACACAACAGCCTGCGGAGCATACTTGCTAATGAGGTGCTGTGTTGCAGCGGCGGCGTTCACCGTGCCCATGCCCGCCGTCGTGGCGACAACTGTCAGGCCGTCGAGCTCACCGCTCACAACGGTCAAGCCTGCCTCCCGTGCCTCGCAAACGTCGCTCAGCTCTTCCTTAATCTGCATGATCTCTTTTTCGAGCGCACCGATAATCGCAATGGTAGCCATGCCATTCCCCAAACCTATTCGAAATTCTCAACCACGGTATGGTACCAGCATTTTGTTTGACCTCGTCAAACGAACACGCTAAGCCAGTGCAGCTCGCGTATCAAACAGAGCCTTTGCAATCGCGGCCGTAACCTCGCTCGAGCGGTCGCTCCACGGCATCGATGTCATGATACCCATGACATAGGTACAGCCATCGATGTCGATAAGGCCCGCATCGCATGTCGAGTAGTAACCATCCTCGCTAATCCAGCCTGCCTTGTTGCGCACCAAAACCTGCTCGTCCGCAATGCCATCGCGAATAAACGAGCGCGATGTTGATGCCAGAAGGCCCGACAGCCATTGCGACGCCTCGGTGTCACAGCTCAAATACTCACTCATCTCTCGCCACAACTTTGCCGAGGTGCGCGGGCAGTAGGTCGGAAAATCACTCATCGGATTCAGTGCCGTTTCGTCATCAACACCCAGATTGGCAATCCAATCCTCATAGCCATCATGGTCAAACGCCGCGCGTAACGCGATAAACGAATCGTTGTCTGAGTTGACGACGACATTCTCGATAAGGTTGCGCACCGTCTGCCAGCCCATGCTGTAACCACCATACGTGGCTAAAGGCCCATCGAGCGACACCTGCCCCGATTCGACCAACGTCTCGCAAATATAGAGCGCATACAGCGCTTTGTAGCTGCTCGCTCCATACACCTCGACATCGGCGTTATACGTCACGCCCCTACCGCTCGATAGGTCGTAGAACACTACACCCACATCGCCCAGCTCCTGCGCCCGACACAGGGCATCCTGGAGCGAGGCAAGGCTCTCATCCTCCAAGGCAGGAGTCTTGTTATCCACCAACGAGAAGGTCCGAACGGTATCACCCGAAGGGATATCGTTGAAGTCCGCCTTCGAAAGTCTCGTCTTGAGATCTGCCGTCGACAGAGCTTGATCTGCCGACGCTTTGGACTTTGAAACCTTCTCGTTTTGCAGCTGTACCGTTGACGCATCTGGGCGCACCGTTCGCTCCGAGGCGTAGGTTTTAACGGTAATTCCGAGGATAATAACCGCCGACGTTAGCATCCCAATGGCGGCAATCTTCCTCACGCGGATGCGAGCGCTGGCAAGGCCACGCGAAGACGTGCCCTTCGTCTTATATCTGCTGCCATGCTGCGGCACATACTCGTCCCGCGATGCGATGTTTCGCACGTGGTCTCCTGACTGCCACCGTTAATATACGAGCAGCATGATACCGAGCAGGCATTTCTTTCCAAAGATATTCAGCGGCGTTTAAGGTGTCTTTAAAGAAACCACAAGCGTATTTATCCAAATGGCACGATTCTGTCGCGCATCTCTACCCAAAACGAAGTTGCGGTGAAATGGTTCCTGTTTGGGCGACATGGGCCTAAAAACAAGAACTATTCCACCGCACCTTGACGGGGCTCTTTAGCAATCAACTAGGTGCCCGGGGGCGCTCATTTAAGTCTGTCCCCAATGAGTGCCCTTGGAGAGCGAAAATGGCTCGCTAGCCGATGGCGTTTTTGAGTTCCGCGCGGCGCTTTTTCATGCCCGTCATGACAGCGTTGCGCAGCTCGGGCATGCGCGCGGTATCCATCTGGGGCACGCCCTCGAGCTTATAGGGAATCCCCAGCTGCTCGTACTTGACGACACCCATCGTGTGATACGGCAGCATTTCCAAGCCCACCACGTTATGCCACGGGGCAATCAGGCGACCGAGCTTCTCGCACTCCTCCACCGTGTCGGTAATGCCCGGCACCACCACGTGGCGGATAACGACCTTAATCTTGCGACGCGCAAGCTCATCACCAAACGCCAGAATGCGTGCGGGATCGCAACCGGTCAGCTTTTTATGCTCGACGGGATCGGCGTGCTTAATGTCGAGCAGCACCATATCGGTCTCGTTGAGTACGGCATCGAACTTCTCGGGATGCGCGGGATCGAACGCATAGCCGCAGCTATCCAAGCAGGTATGCACGCGGCCATCGAGGTTGTTGTGCATTGCACGGAACAGGTCGGCCAAAAACTCGGGCTGCAGAAGCGGCTCGCCGCCCGAAACCGTAATTCCGCCGCTGCGATAGAACTCGTGGTTACTCTGGAACTCATCCATCAGGTGTTCGACGGTCACCATGGTGCCGCCGTTGACCGACCAGGTATCGGGATTGTGGCAATACGCACAGCGCATGGGGCAGCCCTGAACAAACACCACAAAGCGGATGCCGGGTCCGTCGACCGTTCCCATCGTCTCAATCGAATGCACGCGGCCCAGGGCAAACGCAGAGTCCTCGGGACGAGCGTCCACACCCTCGAGCGTCATCTCAGCCATTCCCGCTACCTTGCCTCTCATTGGTTTTAGCTACATAAATGCCAGAGTCATTCTAGCCCATATGCATGATGGCGAAACGGTTTAGCGGTCAATTGGGTTGTTCTATTTGACCCCACGCAAGAGCGGCGGGAAGGTTATCGCAACCCGCCCGCCGCCGAGGCAATAGAAATCGATAGACGCTAGGCCCTACGCCTTAAGCGTGAGCACCGCACCGAAGGCGGTCGGGCCGCAATGGCTCGAGATGACGCCGCCGACCTGAGTCCAGGTAACGTCCTTAAAGCCCAGATCATGCGCATAGACCTCCATGTCATCGCGCAGCTCCTGGGAAAGGCCCACCGAATACGCTAGGCCAATGTGCGAGTAGTCAATCTCGCCCTTCGCAACCATGTGGTCAATAAAGGCGCGGGCGCACTTGAGCATAGAGCCGCGGAACTTCTTGGTCGCCACGAACTTGCCGCCCGTCACCTCAATGCAGGGCTTAATCTTGAGCAGATGGGCGCCAAGGAATGCGACGTTGGACAAGCGACCGCCCGCCTTAAGAAAGGCAAGATCGGTAGGAACAAAGCCCAGCAGCACGCGGTCCATGACGGAATTCGTAAATGCAAAGATCTCGTCGACGGTGGCATCGGGGTGAGCCTCGATGTATTTGGCGGTCTCGACGACAACGAGCGACTGGCCTACCGAGACAAAGCGCGTGTCCATAGAGAACACGTAGTCGCGACCCTTGGCGGCGATCTTCGATGATTGATGCGAGCAGGTCGTGGCCTCGGAGTACGCAAGATGCAGAATGGTCGCATCGGGCTGCTCGGCATGGATACGGTCGTACACGTGAGCAAAATCCGCAGGCGCGCAGCCGCTGGTCTTGGGCATTACGCCAAACTCGTTGCAGCGCGAGTAAATCTCGAGCGGATCGATCGAGCCGTCCTCGACGGTCTCGTCACCAATCGTGACATGCATAGGCACGCGCACGATACCGTAGCGTTCGCAAAGCTCCGGCGTCACATCCGAACCAGACTCAACCACGATTACGTACTTGCTCATTAATATCACGACCTATCTCGACATTGGCTTTTAATATGTGACGCACGTCCGCCATCCTGCTGCAGAACGGCCTACAAGCGCCAAAGAGACGCCGTCCCTTGCACACAACAAAGGACAGCGTCTCCCTGGAAAACTCCGTGCTTATCTAGGATTCTACACGGTTTATTGAGGAGTGTTACTTATTCCGCAAACGGTAGCAATACGCGATAAACGGTAGCTGGCCGCGGTAACTGCGACACATTCCGCCCAGCAAGTCCAATCGTACTCCATGCACGGTTAATGCACGAGGCGGTAGAAATTCATCGATACCGCACCCTCGGCGTGCAGCTCCATCGCCGGAACCGCCGGCGAATAGGTCCGACTCGTAAGTGCCGCCTCGCCGCCATTTGCAAAAATCTCGACCATCGTAGTGTCCGAAAGCACGCGCAGGTCGCGAAGCTCGCTGAGCTCGATCGACCTCTGGTCGCGCCCATAGCCTTCGTCACCCATATCGAGGGTAAGCATCCCGTCTGCATAGCGCACAAAGACACCCTTGCGGATTTCGAGCTCGATCACCTGGGCGCCCTCACAGGAAACCACAAGATCAAACAGGCGGCCCGGCTCCTCAACGGTTTCACCGCCTGTCGCGCAAACGCAGTCGCCGCGCATCCTCTCAATCTCGTGCACCGGCTGCTGACAGAGCTTACCATCGCGCATGCTCAGTTCTCTCGGCACCGTCAACGCGCACTGCCACCCGCGTGCCACCGTCGGGCTTTTTGCCGTCGCATCGGGGCAACCCGACCACCCGATCATCAAACGCCGACCCGCAGCATCCTCAAAAGACTGCGGTGCGTAGAAATCAAAGCCGGCATCGACCATCGGGGGCATGCCCTGCCCGGCGATCTTAAAACTCGGCGCCTCCCAATCGGCCTCGATGGGAAACCACACGCACTGGTGCGGATTGCGGTAACGCCATCCATCGGCGGACACACCCTGCGGACAGCAAACGAGAATAAGCTCACCATCGAGCTCAAACAGATCGGGGCACTCCCACATAAAGCCAAACTTCTCGCCCAACTCAATGCGCGTCGCATAGCTCCAGTCCTCTAGATCGCTCGAGGTATAGACAAGCACGCAGCCGCGGTCGTCTTTCGTACGAGCGCCCAGAACCATGTAGTAGATACCATCGTGTTCAAGGATTTTGGGATCACGCACGTGCGTACCGATATCGTCGGGGCAATCGACCGGCCCAACAGCTATGCGCTTCTCGCCCAATTCGTCGGGGTTCTCGGCAACCACATGAATCTGGTTTTGCTCACGGCCCGTCAACACGTAGTCGTAATCATCGCGGTCAAAATGCTTGACGTTGCCGGTATAGAAGTAGTGAATCTTACCATCACGTACAAAGGCAGAACCAGAATACGCTCCACTCGAATCCAAATCGGAATCGGGAAACAGCACGGGACCATGATTCTCGTAGGTCACAAAATCCTTTGTCGTCAGATGGTTCCAAAGCACTGGACCGCCATGCGCAGCATCGAACGGATCGTATTGATGATAGATGTGATACGTATCACCAATCTGAACCAAACCGTTGGGGTCGTTGAGCCAGCCAAGCTCAGGCTCCACATGGAACAGGAGCCTATCGGGGTCGGACGCGATGCGAGCCGCCGTCTCGTCCTGTCCAGCTCGCCACTGCTCATAGTCCGCGCATGTCACCTTATTTTTTTGATTAAACATCGCCGTTGACTTTCTCGTCTATGGGGAAGGACGCTCGACTCACACGAGTCGAACGCCCTTCCTCAAATGGACTTATCCTCAGATTACGCTGAACGGCTCAACTAGAAGCTAACGTCGAAGCCAGCGCCAGCGCCCTCTTCATCGGTGGTCGGCACGCCCTTTGCCTTGTTGTAGGCAAAGATCAAGACGATCGGCACGATAAAGGCGATGAGATTGCCGGCCACATACCACACGAGCGTCTCGGGCGTAACGATGAGCAGGCCAAGCACACCGGTCAGACCCTGACCGATAGCGCGCACCTCAAAGAGCTTCACGAAGGCACCGCCGCAGCCTGCACCGATGCAAGCGCAGACGAACGGGATGATCGAGTAGCGCATGTTTGCAGCAAAGATTGCGGGCTCGGAGATACCGACCAGCGTCGGGATAAAGGACGACATGCAGATGTTACGCTCTTTGGAGTGCTTCTTGTGGATGAGATACATGCCGATGGCGCCGCCGCCCTGGGCGATGATGGAAACCGACCAGATGGCCTGGATGTAGTTGAAGCCGGTCGTGGCAACGAGGTTGGCCTCAATACCCTGGATGAACTGATGCGTACCGGTAACGACGAGCGGCTGCAGGAACGCGGCGAAGACAAAGGCGCCAAAGACGCCCATCCTGTTGTACAGGACATCGATTACGCCAGCGAGGACGTCGCCGATCAGGTTGCCGAGCGGGCCGAACACGGTGAACAGGGCAACGTTAGCAAGAATCAGGGTAACGGTCGGGACAAAGACAAACGAGACGACCTCGGGGATGTACTTCTGGGCAATCTTTTCGACCTTGGCCATAAACCAGGCAGTCAGGATTGCAGGGAACACGCCGCCCTGGAAAGCAACCATGGGGATGGAGAGCGGACCAAAGTTCCAGTACTCAGCACCCGACGGATCCATAACGAACGCGTTACGGTTCATAAGGCTCGGGTGAACCATGACGATACCGACGAGGATACCCAGGATCGGGTTGCCGCCAAAACGCTTGACCGCGCTATACATAACCAGGACAGGCAGGTAGTCAAACGTGGTGGCAATAATGGCAAAGAAGCTTGCGAGGTTCTTGAGGAACTCGCTGTGGTCGGCGAGGCTGCCCTCCATGCCAAAGAGGCCGTTGGCAACGATCAGCGACTTAAGGCCGATGATGATAGCAGCGCCGACGAAAGCGGGAATGATGGGGATAAAGATGTCCGAGAATACCTTGAGGACCGAGAAGAACTTGCCCTTCTTGTCCGCCTCGGCGCCCTTGACCTCGGAAACGCTGATCTCCTTAACGCCCGTCAGAGCCATAAACTCATCGTAGACCTTGTTGACGGTACCGGTACCGAAGATGATCATGAGCTGGCCGCTGTTGTACAGCACGCCCTTGACGCCATCGATGTTCTCGAGCTCGGCCTTGTTGTACTTGCTCGTATCCTTGAGCACCAGACGCAGACGCGTAACGCAATGCGTGGCGCCCTCGATGTTCTCCAGACCGCCGACGTTATCGACGACTTGCTGAGACACTACTTTGTAGTCCATGTTCCTCTCCATTCCCTTACGAAATCATAAAACGTTTTGATGCCATTACAGAGACGCGATCGTTGCATTTGCGCACTTGAGCGTACCGTCGGTGACCGTCAGCGCCACACCCTGGCCCTGCTTATTGCAGAAGCGCGCGTTAAGCGCAACATCATCGACAAAGATGGTCGCGATATCGTCGTCAACGACCAGGCGCACATGATGAGTGCCCTCGCCCTTAAAGAACAACGGACGCTCGAGGCCCATGTTGTTGACCTGGAACCACGGATACTGGGGGGCCGCCGTAAACTCGAGCTTGCCCTCACGCAGGTTGGCGCGGAACTCATAGGCAAGACCGGACTCGGCGTCCTCGGCAAGCTTCACCGAGAAGCCGGCAGCGTCACCGGCGAGCTCGATGTCGGCATCGAGCATATAGGTGGAACCGGCATCCGCGGCGAGCACCTGCTCGACCTTGCCCGACTCGCAAGAGAGCTCAAAGGCCTCGACTGCCTTAGCCTCGCCAAAGGCGCCAAGCATGCTGTCAGGAAGCTTGGTGCCGAGCGTTCCGTCGGCACGCTGAACGATCTCGAGGGGCATAAAGGTGCCACCCCACAGGTAAGAGCTGGGGTCGCCGCCCTCGTCACGCGTAGGAACCCAACCAAAGAGAACGCGGCGCTCGCCGTCAAATGCGGTACGCGCGGCATAGTACGCGCGGCCATCGAAGGAATCGTCCGCAGGAGTGATCCAAGGACCGTTGATAGAGCGAGACATGCGGTAACGGGTCTTGTTGCCATCACTGTACTCGGAGAACACCAGATACCACCAGTCGCCCATCTTAAAGAGATCAGGCATCTCGAACATGGTGTACAGGCCCGGATTCCACCAGTCGCCCTGGAACTCCCAGGTATCCAGGTCCTTGGAGGTGAACTTGACCAGACGACCGGTCATCAGACGCTTGTCCTCGCCCACACGCGTGCCGAGGATGAGCATGTACTCTTCGTTCTCCTCATCCCAAAGCACAAAGGGATCGCGCCAGTTGCGGTCATCGTAACCCTCCTGGGGCGGAAGCAGCGTCTCGGCGATGTTCTTCTCCCACTTGACGGCGTCGTCACTCGTTGCGTGAAGAAGAACCTGCTTCATCAAGCGTGCCTTGACCTTATCGCGATTGCAACCAGTGTAGAGCGCATGGTACTTGTCGCCCACCTTAAACACCGTGCCGGCATAAACATACTGGTCGACTTCCTCGTCGC
The DNA here is from genome assembly GCA_937937835.1 of uncultured Collinsella sp. Classification (GTDB taxonomy): domain Bacteria; phylum Actinomycetota; class Coriobacteriia; order Coriobacteriales; family Coriobacteriaceae; genus Collinsella. Next base: position 1,625 of record CALDBJ010000084.1, on the reverse strand, counting down.
CGCCACGCTCAAGGCTCTCGCCAAAGTCTTTGTAATTGACGAAGTCCTTGGTTGTCGCGAGTGCCCAGCCAAACGGCTCTCCGAAAGGTCCGGGGTTTCGCGTGTCACGCTGATGATAGAGATAGAACGTGCCGTCCTCGCCGTACGGCATGATGTCGCCCACCCAAATTCCCTCAGGCTGGTAATACACCTTGTGCATCCGAGACTTCCTTCCCACGTGATACTAACTCGGTACAACTGCAAGATATGTCAATCGTTTTCATATGTCAAACGTTTTCACACCAATACGTCTTTTCGCAGTTACAGTCGTCGGCAAACGGTTGACATATGCCGGCGAACGGTCATCAGAGGCGTTTGAGGAATTCTTTTGGCACGGGATGAACTACGCGGTTTTGCCCTCAATGAGTTCAACGGGGAGCTTGGTATTCGATTCGGGCTTTTCACCGTTAACAAGAGCGATGATGGATTGCGCCGCGAGCTCTCCGATGCGATCGATATCTTGACGAACGGTTGTTAAGTCAGGCATAAACGTCATAGTGCGGCGGGCGCCATCCGCGCCCACGACCTTAATATCGTCCGGAGCGCTCAAGCCGCGCTGCTTCATCACGTTAAGACAGATAGCCGCCATCGTGTCGTCTCCCGCAAAGATGCCGTCAATATCGGGGTTCTCATCGAGGATCTTCGCAACGACCGCACTCTTTTCGTCATCGGACTTAACGAACTCGACCTCACGGACAAGCGCGGGCAAACCGGCCTGCTCCACAACATCGTGGTAGGCATCGGTACGCTTATTGGCAGGCATGCGCATGCGGCTATTGTTGCGCAGGCACAAGATGCGCGAACACCCGTCATCAATCAGGCGACGCGTGGCAAGTTCGCCGATGCCATAGCTGTCGCTCGCAATCTGAACAGAGGCCTCGCCAAGGTCGCAGTCGATACCAACCAGACTCAAGCCCATCTCGGCATACGCCTCGGCACCGATATTAAGCGAGTTGACGATGACGCCATCAACCATATTGCGTCGAAGCATGTCGATATAAGAGCGCTCAAGCTCGGGTCGATTGGCGCTATTGCACAGCAGCATCTTAAAACCGTTTTCGGCCAGGGTATGCTCAATGACTTGAACCACTTGGGCATGAAACGGACTGCTGACATAGGGGACGATCATACCGATAAGATTCAGGCGACCGTTGAGCATGGCACGAGCGATATCGTTGGGCGTATAGTTGATGCGCTTCATCGCGGCATGGACCTTATCGCGGGTCTCTTGGCTAATATAGCCACGATTATTAAGCACACGAGATACCGTAGTAGGCGAAACCCCCGCCACCGCCGCAACTTCCTTGATGCCAGGCTTAGCCGTATCCTTAGAACGAGCACTCTCGCGAGCCATAGCACCCTCCCCCATCAACATGTCATACGTTTACATACGAACAAAGCATACCCCAACAACAGCGGGAAGACGGTAACAGCACAAGTAAGTAAACGACTCATCCAAATAATTAGGAGAGTTCCGCCTAAAGGGTGACTACACAGGACCCCCGCCGGGGCTGTTTGGGCTATCTCCCAAAACATTCCGCACTGATATCTTCTGTATTGAAGACGTCGATGGTGCACCCGTATAC
>CALDBJ010000083.1 GCA_937937835.1 uncultured Collinsella sp. | reverse complement strand
AATCGTAGCCCGAGATGGTCCCGGGCTGACAATTTCGACTGTAATGGACGTTCTTTAATGACTAGTCGTTTAAGAACGTCCCCAAAAGCTCGTTGTTTGGGACAGTCTTTGGTGGTGAAGTACGGAGACGGCTTTACGAGGTGCCCCAGGTTGGCGCGAAAGAGGAACGAAGCGTACTTGGGTACGCGAGCGACGAATGAACGCCAAGATGGGGTGGCTCGTAAAGCCGAGCAGGTTAGTTGAGCTTAAGGGCCTTCTGGATGGGCATGTAGAGGGCGCCGACCAGAATGGCGTTAAAGACGGCGGTCATGGCGACGACGGGCAACATGGCGGCGGCGAGCTCGCCTACCACGCCGAGCATGGCCATCTTGATGACCATGAAGATGACGCCGGAGACAAAGGTGGTCAGGAAGGTTGCAACAATGGCGATGGCGGGCTTGACCTGACCGTTCTTGCCGGCGGCGTTGACGATGCCGGCCATGAGCATGGCGGCGATGCCCTCGGCGGCAAAATCGACGAACGGCGAAGTAGTGGTGATCTGGATCACGGCAGCCGAGATGAGGCCAATGACGAGCGCCTGACCGATGTTGGGGCGAATGACCAGAATGGTGAGGCAAAAGGCCGAGATGATGAACTCGGGGCTGATCATGCCGCCCGAGATGCCCGAGATGGCCTTGCCGACGGTGAAGTTGAGGATGAAGCCGGCAGCGAGCAGGATGGCGAGCAGGACGAGGGCACGGACGTCGAGTTTGCCGCGGTCGGCGGTCTGGACGGTGCGGGGCTGGGCGGCGGTGGTGTTCTGAGACATGGTGAAAAGCCTTTCGGAATGGGGGTGCAAGAGAAAAGCGGAGGCGCGTGATGCGAATGCGATCGGGCTCGAGATAGAAAAAGGCCCCCGGTCGAAACCGGAGGCCTTCCAATCACCTAGAGCGCAAAAACAGGCGTGAGGGACTCACTGTCGACCGATCGTATTCGCATCACGCCACCACCAGTTGTTGAGAGACTTCATCGTGTTCTTCATGTTGGTGGCTCCTTTCGTGATGCCGTGGCGCGGTCGCACCTAGTTGCTGTTGCGCTGCACTATAGCACAGCGAAGTGTGTGCGGGGAAATCTTTTTTAAAAGATTTCAGGCGGGTTTCCCACCGGTCAAAAGAGCGGGCTGAGCGGGCGAGGCTGCCATTGCTGCCTTGCCCGCTCAGCTAGGACGTTACTCCTTATTGCGACGGTAGAGGAAGTAACCGCCCGCGGAGATGACGGCAACGCCAGCGATGGCGAATGCAGCCACCACGCGGCCATCAAAACGATCGCCGGTGGTGGGCAGGCCGCCCTTGGTGTTCGCCTTGTTGGTGGTTACCGTGGTCGTGGTGTCCGACTTGCCAGGCTTCTCGGGCTTGGTGGTGGGCTGCTCGGGCTTAGCGGGCTGCTCGGGGGTACCGGGCTGCTCAGGAGTACCAGGCTGCTCGGGAGTGCCAGGCTGATCCGGGGTTACCGGGTCGGTGGTAAGAGCGTCCTTGGCGTAGGTGATGGACACCTTGAGGCCGTTGGTCTCGGTGTTCAGGTCGCTCGGGGTGAAGGGCTGGTCGAAGTTCTCAGCCTTCAGATAGGCGCGCATCTCCTGAAGCAGGGCCTTGCACTTGACATAGGTGTTCTTGGTGGCAGCGTTGCCGGCCTTGTTGGCCAGGGCGGTGCGGCCCTCAGTGGTGGTCTCGGCGAGCATGGCCTTGTCGACCTCGAGGTTCTGCTCGATGAGCTCGTTCTGGAGAGCGTCGAGGTAGGCGCGAACGCCGGTGCCGAGCTGCTCACGGTGCTCGAAGCACAGGGAGCTGATGTCCATGAGGACATAGTTGATGGAGTTCTCGGGCTCCTCGTTGTTCACGATGTCCTCCTCTTCGCAGTGATCGAAGGAGACGGTCTGGTCGCTGTAGTACGGGCTAACCTCGGTGAGCAGTGCGGAGTAGTAGGGGATGGCGACGGAGTAGGCGGCGCGGGAGAGCATCTCCCACTGGATGGTCGCGATCTCGGGGTCCATGCCCTGACGGATCTGGAAGAGATTGACCTCGGTGTTGGTCTCGGTACCAATGGCGTAGGCGCCGTCGGTGTTGGCGTTGAGGCCCGGGACCTTCTCGCCGCGGTTGCCAAACGCGCGGATCATCTCAAAGGTGTTCCAGTCGGACTTGCCGGGCTGGAAGAACAGCGGCTGCGCCTTGCTAACCAGGGCGCCGGTCGTGGCACGAGCATCTTCGCGCTCGTCCTTGACGATCTCGTAGTCGGTGCCCTCGGTGAGCGGCACACCGAAGTAGGCGCGACCCTGGACATAACGGGCCCAAGAATGCATGGCCTTTTCGCTAATTGCCTCGCCGTAGGTCTGGGCAACGTCAAATTGACCGTCATCGAAGTACTTGGCGAAGCCATTCTCCTTAGGCATGGACTCGATGGTCGCAGAGTGGAGACAGTTCGCGGTGTCGGTGAGGTCAACCTTGTAGTTGAGGTTGCCGATGTTGGGGTTGAGCGAGGCGATATCGTCAGTGAGCCTCATGGCGATCCACTGGTGGCCGGAAAGTGCGGCAAACAGCCAAGTCTCGTTGCTGTCGGCGATGATAATCTGATCGTTGCCGCAGGCGCCCTGCTCGTCGATGATCTTGCCGAGGAGCTCGACGCCCTCACGTGCATTGGCGCTTTCACCTAAGATAACGCTGCCGTAGCTGTACTCGCCAATACCGGTTTTGGTCAGGGGGTCTGCTGCCTCAGCATCAGCATTCATGCCGGTGGTCAGCGTTGCGGAGCAGGACACGCCCTTCTCATTGATGCCTGCCTCAGAGTAGGCATCATAGCGCCCGTGCCACTGGGAGGGATGGTCGCGTACATAGGTGTAGCGATACGTGGTCTTGGTCGAGGTATACATGAATGCGGACTCGTCCGAGCCGTACGTATGCCCCGGGCCGTGAGAAGGCTCAATGCCAAAGTGCTTGAGGTAGCGCTTATCGAAGTCCTCGGCGCGGCCATAGTACGTGTCACCGTCGGCCGTCAGCTTGTTGCCCATGTACATCTGCGTGCAGGCGAGCGCAGATGTCGGCATGGACATGATGGTTGCAGCTCCAAATGCAAGGCCTATGCCAAGCTTCTTGAGCGCGTTGACGGGATGAGTTTTACTCATATTCCCTCCCAGCGTGCGAAAGCCCTCTGTCTCCAGAGGGCTTCACCCAATAATTACACCCCCTTAGCGTAACGAATTCGAAACAATATACATTCATGAAAGTTATTTACTCGATAAGCGTAGCGAAATATGCGATTAACGGTAAATTGAACTCATTTAGTGGGAAATCAATTTGTATAACGCCAGCGAAAAATGTAGCTAAATAAAGCGTCAAGAAAAAAGCGGACCCCTCGCCGGCATGTGGTTTCATGCCGGCGAGGGGTCCGGGCTGCACGGGCCGTCTAAGAGTAATGGCTACTTCTTTCGACGGTGAATCACGTTAATGGCATAGCCGACGAGCATGGCCAAAACGATGACGATAAAGCCAAGGATGGGGTTGTCGTTCACGGGGGTCCTCCTATTTTCCGAGCGGCGAGAATTCGTCGACGATGAGGTCGAGGCATTGCGGAAGCGCGCGGGCTCCAAAGACGCCCGAATTGCTGGAGATAATCTCGCCATCGAACTGCATGCCCAGCGATGGGGTGCAGGTGATCTTGGCTTCCTTGGTTTGGATGATCTTGAACTGCGGGCGGCCGAGTACCTTGCCGGCGGGGTCGAGTGCGGCGGTGATCACAGTCGGTAGAAGCTGCACGGTTTTTACGGGTTCGATGACCGCAATGTCGACCATGCCATCGTTCATGCGGCAGTCGGGGAACAGGTTGATGTCGCTTTGGATGACCGAGGTGTTGCCGGCCATGCAGCAGATGCCGTCGAGCTCCTCGACAATGCCGTCATGCTCAATCGTAAAGTGCGCTACCGTAGGATTGGGCGTGGCGAGCGCAGAGAGGAAGTAGGCGATCTCGCCGATGTCGTTTTTGGTGGGAGCGGCCTTCATCATGATCTCGGCGTCGAAGCCCGAGCCGGCGATGATGATAAAACCGTGGTGCTTCTCGTTGCCGTTCTCGTCGAGCCAAAAGAGCTCGCCCATGTCCACTTTGACCGTGCGACCGGCGCGGCAAGCCTTGGCAAGCGCCGCTGCCTCGGGGGCATTACCGATGTTGTTAAAGAACAGGCAGGCTGTGCCGGAGGGGAAGACGAGCGTGGGGACACCGCACCCGCGCATCTGGTCGAGCACGTTGGAGACGGTGCCGTCGCCGCCCGAAACGACCACGCGATCAAACTCGCGCACGTCTGCCACGGCGTCCTCGGGCTCCATGCCATCGCCGATAAAGCGCATCACGACCTCGTCGCCGCCCTGCGCGAGGGCGTGCGTGAATGCGTAGATTTCATCTGAGCTGGGGCCCGATACAGGGTTATGGATGATAAGGCAGCGCATACTTACGTTCCCGTTCTGTGACTAACCGAGTATAGTTGTAAGGCAATGCCGATATCCTACCCGTGTTTTTCGGGCCTAACCTTATTCGATGGGTTGATATGTACATTTCCACACATCAGGCTTTACTCGACTTTTGCCAGCGCGCCCGTGAGTTCGACGCGATTGCCGTCGATACCGAGTTTTTGCGCGAGCGCACGTTCCATCCGCGTCTGTGTTTGGTTCAGATTGCCACCCCTGCCGAGAGCGTCGCGGTCGACCCTCTGGTAATCGACGACCTATCGCCGCTGGCCGAGCTTATGGCAGACGAGAGCGTGACTAAGGTCTTCCACGCCTGCTCGCAGGATATGGAGGTTATGCTCCATACCGTGGGCGTGCTGCCACGACCGATTTTCGATACGCAGGTCGCCGCTGCCTTTTTGGGCGAGCGCCAGCAGATTTCGTATGGCGCGCTTGTTCAGACGTTTTGCGGCGTCTCGCTGCCCAAGACCGAGTCGCTGACCGACTGGTCGCGTCGCCCGCTGACCGATAAGCAGATTGAGTACGCGATTGATGACGTCAAGTACTTGATCGTCGCCTATACCGAGATGATGAGTCGCCTGCGCGAGCTGGGCCGTGTGGACTGGGTGCTCGACGAGCTACGCCCGCTGGCTGACGAGTCGTACTATCGCGCCGACCGTCACGAGGCATTCCGCAAGGTCAAGCGCATCAACTCGTGCAGCCGCCACCAGCTGGGCATCGCGCGCGAGCTCGCCGCCTGGCGCGAGGACCGCGCCGAGCGCCGTAACATCCCGCGCAAGTGGGTCATGTCCGACGACACGCTGCTTGCGCTCGTCAAGCGCAATCCCGTGCGCGTTGAGGAGTTCCGTAGCATTCGCGGTACCGATCAGTTGGGGGAGCGCGACGTGGACGGTGCGCTCATGGCCATCAAGCGTGGCGCAAGCTGCCCGCACGATCGCCTGCCGCTCATGGTGCGCGGGCATCGCCAGATCTCTCCGGAGTTGGAGAGCGTGACGGACCTGATGTATGCGCTCATTCGCCTAGTTGCCGAGCGCTCGGGCGTGGCGACCTCGGTCATCGCCTCGCGCGATGACCTGGCCGACTATATTGAGCACCCCGAGCAGAGCCCCCTGCGCGAAGGCTGGCGCTTTGAGCTTGTGGGCTCGCGTCTGGACGATCTGCTTTCCGGCAATATGGGACTCACCGTGAAGGACGGCAAAATCGAGCTCCTGTAGGGAAGCCTAGCCGGCTGAGTGGGTAGAATGCCTCCAACGTGTAACTCGATTCGGAGGAATTCGCATGCCTTATTACTATGGATACGGCTTTGGCATCGACCCGCTGTACCTGCTGGTTGTTCTTGTCTGCACGGTGCTTGGCCTTGCCGCACAGAACTATATCAACTCGACGTACAAAACCTGGTCCAAGGTTTGCTCGGACGGCGCCACGGGCGCCACGGTCGCTCGCCGCATGCTCGACGCCAACGGCTGCAACGCCGTGGGTATCAAGGGTGTCGCTGGTGAGCTCACCGACCATTACAACCCGCAGGACAACAACTTATATCTGTCAGACGCCAACCGTTCTGGCGGCTCGGTCGCAAGCGTTGCTGTCGCTTGTCACGAGGCAGGCCATGCCGCGCAGCGTCAAAGTGGCTATGCCATGATGAAGGTACGCACCGCCCTCGTGCCGGTCGTCAACTTTACCCAGAACACCTGGACCATCGTGTTGCTCATGGGTCTGTTTATGAACATCGCGGGACTCACGACCCTCGCACTGATCTTCTTCTCGTTTAGCGTGTTGTTCCAGCTGGTTACGCTGCCGGTCGAGATTGATGCTAGTCGGCGCGCCGTGGCGTATATTGAGCAGTCGGGCATGAGCTCCAAGCAGGTCAACGGTGCCAAGAAGGTACTGACGGCAGCCGCGCTTACCTATGTGGCTGCAGCGCTCACGTCGATCATTCAGCTGCTCTACCTTATGGCTCGCTACAACAGAAACTCCAACCGATAACAAATGGGACAGGCAGGCGCCGCGGGGATTCGTGTCCCCGCGGCGCTGTACTATGTGTTGGACTTGAATTTGCGCAGGGCCGAAGCCCTTGTGCGCGATGACGAAAGGAGGCTGCGTGGCAGGCTGGAATCTGACCGGCAATACCGTTTCCGCCGAGTTCGACGGATCGGATGAGCAGGAGCGCAAAGAGCTCAGCGTGAGCCAAGCGGTGGAGATCGCCGCCGGCGCACTCGACGCCATTCCGCAGCTGAGCGTTTTGGGTGAGGTCACGGGCTTCCGTGGCCCCAATGCCCGAAGCGGCCACTGCTACTTCCAGATTAAAGACGACTCGGCCGCCGTCGACTGCATCATCTGGAAGGGCGCCTATCTCAAGCGTACCTTCGATCTGCGTGACGGCATGCAGGTGAGCTTTAAGGGCAGCTTCAACCTCTATAAGGCCACGGGCCGCATGAGCTTTGTCGCTCGCTCGTTTTCGCTGGCGGGGGAGGGTCTGCTGCGTCAACAAGTGGCGCAACTGGCCGAAAAGCTACGCCGCGAGGGCCTGATGGACGAAGCGCGCAAGCGCCGCATCCCGGTGTTCTGCTCCCGCGTGGCGGTCGTCACCTCGCTTTCCGGTGCGGTAATCGACGACGTCAAGCGTACATTGCGTCGGCGCAATCCGCTCGTCGAGCTTGTCTGCGTGGGCGCCAAGGTTCAAGGCGAGGGTGCGCCGGCCGAGCTTATTGAGGGCCTGCGCCGTGCCGCCGCCATCACGCCAGCGCCCGACTGCATCTTGCTGGTGCGCGGCGGCGGATCCTTCGAGGACCTCATGACCTTTAATGACGAGGAGCTTGCCCGTGCGGTGGCGGCTTGTCCTGTGCCCGTGGTGACCGGCATTGGCCATGAGCCCGATACCTCGATATGCGACATGGTGAGCGACCGCCGCGCCTCCACGCCCACGGCGGCGGCAGAATCGGTGGCGCCGGCTATGACGGAGTTGGCCGATGTGCTCGAGGCGCGCCATCAGCGTCTGGGTGCCGCGATGGCATCGATGATTGGGTCGGCCCAGGTCGACCTGGAGATGCTCGATCAGCGCGGTCGCCGCGCCTGGGATACCTATACGGCCCGTCTGGGCGATGCACTCGATGCCGCCGCATGCCGCCCGTGCCTCAACGACCCCACATTTATGGTCGAGCGTCGCGAGTCTGAGCTTGCCCTGACGGCCGATCGCCTGTCGGGCGCCATAGCGCGCTCGGTCGGGACATTCCGCTCCAACTTTGAGCACCTGCCCGAGCGTCTGGTTGCAAGCACCTCGGGGCTCGATGGCAAGCGCCATGCGCTCACGCTTGCGAGTTCCCGTCTGGAGCATCAGGGACGTATGATGCTCAGCAAGCCCGCGTCCGACCTGGGCCGAGCCGCCGCGTCGCTCGATGCCCTGTCGCCGCTCAAGGTGCTTGCCCGTGGCTATTCCATCGCGTACAGCGATGATGGTGTGGCTACGAGCGCCAAGACCTTTAAGCCCGGCGATGCCATTCGTGTGCGCATGGCAGACGGCAACGTGGCAGCAACGGTTGATGCGGTTGAGTAGGCCGCGTTTCATAGCGATAAACCTTTAGGAAAGGAAACAGATATGGCAGAGAAAACCCCGGTCGAGCAGCTTACGTACAAGCAGGCCTCGCAGGAGTTGGAGCTCATCATTCGCAGCTTGGAGTCGGGCGATATGGAGCTCGAGGAGTCGCTCGAGAGCTATACCCGCGGCGTCGAGCTTCTCAAGAGCCTGCGCACCCGCCTGTCCGATGCCGAGCAGAAGGTCTCGGTGCTCCTTAAGGACGTCGACGGCAACGACGTGCTCGCCGACGGCGAAGCCGCCAACACGGACGACAACCTCTCGTTCTAACCATCCCGACCAAATATAATTACCTTGGTCTGTGAGAAAGGAACTAACCATGTGCGATTGCATCTTCTGCAAAATTGCCAACCACGAGATCCCCTCGACCGTTGTCTATGAGGACGACCAGGTCATCGCCTTCGACGACCTCAACCCCCAGGCGCCGGTCCACACGCTCGTGATCCCCAAGAAGCACTACAGCGACATCGCCGACAACGTGCCGGCCGAGACCATGGGCGCCATGGCTCACGCCATCCAGGAGGCCGCTAAGGCCAAGGGCCTGGAGGACGGTTTCCGCGTCATCTCCAACAAGGGTGTCAACGCCGGCCAGACCGTCATGCACTTTCATATGCACGTCCTCGGCGGCAAGAACCTGGGCGAGAACCTCATCTGAGGACGCACGGCCCGTCGCCTTGGCTGCCTTTGGAGTAACCTATGCAGTTTTCTCAACTCGAATACCTTCAAGCGGTAGCGAACTACGGCGGCGTGCGCAAAGCGGCTCGCGCCGTTCACGTGAGCCCACAGGCTGTTTCGTCGGCAATTAAGAAACTGGAGTCTGAGTATCAGATCGTTTTGCTCAACCGATCGGCGGGGGAGGCTGTTTTGTCTCCGGCGGGCAGAGAATTTGCACGTCGTGCACGCGTGATCCTGGCACAAGTCGACGATCTCAAAAAGTACGCTCAATCGAGGGACGACGGCGTCTCGCCTGACGGCCATTTCCGTCTTTACGCCCCCTGCCTTCATGGGCGGGGGCGCCTTTTTGCCGAAAACTGGTATGACTCGTTTGAAAGCTCGCACCCTCAGATTCACCTTGATGTGTGGCATCAGCCAACGGCTACATGCTTTGAATCACTTGTGCTTGGCATTTCGGATGCGGCCATCTCATTTGAGGAACCAAGGGACAGTGTCCTTTCTTCAAAATATTTGGGTGAAAAGGAGCTCAAGGTTCTTTCATGCCCAGCAGGTCATCAATCTGTTGACGCTATGACCATCCGTGAGTTACTGGGCGGCAGGCTCGCTGTTCCAATTAACTTGTCACCCTGTCTCAATGCAATCAATCAATGTCCTGAAGCTCAGCTGGTTAATTTCCGCTTTCGCGATGTCGAATACGGAAACAGGGCGCAGGCTGAGTTTCTTCAAGCCGGGGGATTGATATTGAGTTTTTCTGGCTCTTCTCTCGCATCAGATGGATTGGAAGTGAGCGAGTGCTCTATTGAAGGCTCGCATGACGTAGCCTTGCCCATCTACTTTTGCTATCGACAAAATGCCTGGACCGATCGACACCAGACGGTATTTCTTCACCTATTGCGTCACCTTGCTTCGTGAGGCCATTTGGCCTCGTGGCGTCAAGTGAATGTTGACGCCTTGTAACACATGACTGACGGCTCTGCCCTCATGCTTTTCCAAGATTCCGATTTAGATTGCTGACTCTTGGAGGGCGGGGCATGAAAAACCGTACGATTTTGCTTTATATGACGTTCGTTTTTCTGACGAACTTCAGCACCATTTTGTATTTTCTGACGGTTTACCTTGAATTCGTCGGATTCTCGATGGTGGCGATTTCTAGCATGATGATTGCATATCAAGTGAGCAAGTTCATCCTTGAAGTTCCCACTGGCTATATTGCCGATGGGTTTGGACGAAAGACAAGGGGTCTCGTTGGCGTCGTGGGGATGCTTGGATACTATGTCGCCCTGCTCCTCGTCCGTTCTCCTCTGCTTTTAATCGGCGCGTTTGCTCTCAAAGGTTTTGCCGCTGCATGTGTGAGCGGATCCATAGAAGCGATTTACATTGACAGTGTCTCTCGGGACCAGCTCGTAAGACTTAATGTCGTTGAGCGATTTGTTTTCTATGCCTCTTATGCCATCTCCGCTTGCGTGGGCGGTTTCATTTCGTCTGTCGGTGCATATCTCATTGGTCTTTCGGCAGATATCATCGCAATGGTGTTGACGTTGGTTGTCGTTGTCTGCATTCCTGAGATGCGAAGAGGGAGCACTGCGGGGACACCTGAGCGTGGAATTAGCCCGAAGATGATCGGTGCCGCTATTGCGTGTAACGGAATTCTTCGTTCAGCGTTCATCATGGACTGTTCTCAAGCATTTGCTTTTGTCGCCCTGGAAGACTTTTTCTCACTGTTGCTTGCGGGTCGCGGAATGAATGCCGTCGCTTCGGGTGTGATCATTGCGGTCCAGCTCCTTGCCTCGGCCTCCATGGGGCTTATTGTGCCCAGTTTGATTGCTCATGTCGAAAAGGGCCGTTTTGCGCGTATTTGCGGCATCGTGCGCCTTTCCCTGACTGCTCTATTTTTGATTCCCTTTACTCCGGTCTATTTGCTGCCCGTGTTCTATGTGTTGCAGACGGTCGCCTACTCGTTATTTGCTCCAATTAAATACTCAATTTTTCAAAATGCCGCCGATTCTTCGATGCGCTGTTCACTGATTTCGGTTCAAAGCCAGATGGTGGCGGTGGGTGCCATCCTTTTCTATCTGTTCAATGCTGCGTTGGGCAGCATCGCGGACATTCGAGTCATATTGCTTGTCGCGCTCTGGATTTCTTCTTTGGTGTATATCCCCGCGCTCTTTCGTCTTACAAGCCAAAGGACATGAGTATTTAGGCACCGATAACTTATATATCAACGCAATAAACCCGAGCGCGAGGGCGTTTGGGTTTATTATTGAAGCGTATGTAACCTGGCGGCGCCACACCGCCTGTTAGTAGGGAGACACATGAACGTTCTGGTCGTCAACGCAGGATCTTCGACCCTTAAGTATCAGGTCATCGATACCAAGTCCCATAAGGTGTCCGCAAAGGGCTCCTGCGAGCGCGTCTGCTTTACCGGTGGTACCTTCACCCATGCTGCCAATGGCTCCAAGAAGGTGACCGAGAACATCGAGTTCCCCGACCACAAGGTCGCCATCGAGGTCGTCCTGAAGGACCTTGAGGCCAACGGCGTCAAGATCGAGGGCATCGGCCACCGTATCGTTCAGGGCGGTTGGTACTTTGGCGATTCCTCCCTCGTCGACGAGGACGTCCTCGCCAAGATTCGCGAGGTCGCCCCGCTGGCGCCGCTGCACAACAACCCCGAGGCCAACGTTATCGAGTACTGCCTGGAGCAGTATCCCGATCTGCCCAACGTCACGGTCTACGACACCGCTTTCCACTTCAACATGCCCGAGGTCGCCAAGACCTACGCCCTTCCCAAGGATGTTTGCGACAAGCTGCACATCCGTAAGTACGGCGCCCACGGCACCAGCTATCGCTACATCTCCAAGAAGGTCGCCGAGATGACCAACGGCGAGGCCCGCAAGGTCGTCGTGTGCCATATCGGCTCCGGCGCTTCCCTGTGCGCCATCGAGGACGGCAAGTGCATGGACACCACCATGGGCTTGACGCCGCTCGACGGCGTCATGATGGGCACCCGCTGCGGCTCCATCGACCCGGCTACCGTGTGCTACCTGCAGCGCGAGGGTGGCTACACCTTCGACGAGGTCGACGAGATGATGAACAAGAAGTCTGGCCTTTTGGCTGTGACCGGTGGCAAGACCAACGACTGCCGCAACGTTGAGGAGCTCGCCGCTGCTGGTGACCCCGAGGCTCAGCTCGCCTTCGATATGTTCGTCTACAAGATTGCCGCTAAGGCCGCCGAGATGGCCACCTCCATGTGCGGCATGGACACCCTGGTCTTTACCGCCGGCATCGGCGAGCACGCTCCGGCCGTTCGTGCCGGCGTTGCCGACCGTCTGGCCTTTATGGGCGTCAAGATGGATCATGCCCGCAACGCCCTGCGTGGCGACGGCGCTTGGTGCCTGTCCGCCAAGGATTCCAAGGTCAAGATTTTCGTCATCCCCACGGACGAGGAGTTCATGATCGCCTCCGACGTCGAGCGCATCGTCAACGGCAAGTAATTGCAAGAGGGGAGGGGCTGGACGACCGAGCGCCGTTCGGCCCCTCTTTTGCGCTCGTTGGGCGATATGCTTGATAGCTATTTATCAAGTTGTGATAACTTCTTATTAAAATGCGGCCGCCTTAAGGGGTCTGCGTCGACCGTATTGCACTGCAAAGGAGTCTCATGAACGTACTTGTTGTCAACGCCGGCAGCTCAAGCCTTAAATATCAGCTTTTGGATACCGATACCCGCGAGGTTTTCGCCAAGGGCAACTGCGAACGTATCGGTTCGGACATGGGCATCTTTGGCCACTCCGAGAACGGTGGCGCCAAGCAAACCGAGAAGGTCCCCTTCCCGGACCACCGTTCGGCTATCGCACGTGTGCTCGAGGAGCTCGAGAAGACCGACTTTACGATCGATGGCATTGGGCATCGTATTGTTCAGGGTGGCTGGTACTTTGACGATTCCGCGGTCGTCGACGATGAGGTCATGGCTAAGATTCTCGAGGTGGCACCGCTTGCCCCGCTGCACAACTACGGCGAGGCAGCGGCAATCGAGTATTGTCGCGAGAAGTATCCGGAGCTGCCCAACGTGGCCGTCTTCGACACCTCGTTCCACATGACTATGCCCGAGGTCGCCTACACCTACGCCCTGCCCAAGGACGTGTGTAACAAGTACCACGTGCGCAAGTACGGCGCCCACGGTACGAGCCACCGCTACGAGTGGATGATGGCCAAGGAGATCCTGGGTTCGCGCTGCCACCGTCTGCTCTCGTGCCATCTGGGCAACGGCGCTTCGCTTGCCGCCATTGAGGACGGCGTGTGCCGCGACACCACGATGGGCCTCACGCCGCTTGACGGCCTGATGATGGGCACTCGCTGTGGTTCCATTGACCCGGCTACCGTGTGCTATCTCCAGCGCGAGGGCGGCTACAGTTACCAGGAAGTCGACGACATGATGAACAAGCAGTCCGGTCTGCTTGCCATCTCGGGCATCTCCAACGACGCCCGCGACATCCGTACACGCGCCTCCGAGGGTGACGAGCGCTGCCTGCTCGCCTTCGATATGTTCGCATACAAGGCCATGCAGCAGGCCGGTTCCATGATCGCCTCCATGGCGGGCGTGGACACCATTACCTTTACCGCCGGCATTGGCGAGAATGACTGGTCGATCCGCAAGGCCTTCTGCGACTGCTTCGAGTGGCTGGGCGTGCGCATCGACAACAACAAGAACCGCGAGGCCGTGGGTAACGGCCCGCAGGTCATCAGCGCCGCCGGCTCTTCCGTCACGGTCATGGTCATCCCCACCGACGAGGAATACATGATCGCCCACGACGTCGAGCGCCTGACCAAGAACAACTAAAGCATTCGTCTGTAATTGACAAAAAGGCCTCCAGAGCAACAGCTCCGGAGGCCTTTTTACTAGCAGGCGGAAATTCCAGTCCCAAAGTGATCATCGGCGGCAACGCCTGCGCTTTCGACAAAGGCACCCAGCCATCCAGGTCTTCAGCCCCAAGCTCGTAGCCAAGTCGCCGTCCACTCCAGATTCCCTGAATGCCACGTGGCGGCAGGGACCCCCACAGGGTAAAGCTCTGAAAACATCCCGCAGGACGGAGGAAGCCCCCGCCGCACGTAGTGCGCAGCGGGGGCTTCCGACATGTCCGAGGACGTTTTCAGAGCTTTATCCTGTAGGGACCCGAGGGGATGTGTACGCTACTCAGCCATCTGAGCCTGGACGGCGGTGATGGCCACGACACCCACGATGTCATCGGCAGAGCAGCCGCGCGAAAGGTCGTTAACCGGCTTGGCGATGCCCTGCAGGATGGGGCCGTAGGCGTCAGCACCGGCGAAGCGCTGGACCAGCTTGTAGCCGATGTTGCCGGCCTCGAGGTCGGGGAACACAAGCACGTTGGCCTTACCGGCGACGGAGGAGCCGGGAGCCTTGAGCTGGGCGACGGTGGGGACGATAGCGGCGTCGAGCTGCAGGTCGCCATCGATGGCGAGTTCGGGAGCCTTCTCCTTGCAGAACTTCACGGCTTCCTGGACCTTCTTGGCGACCTCGCCGCCGGCGGAGCCCATGGTGGAGTAGGAGAGCATGGCCACGTGCGGCTCAACGTTGCCCATGAAGGTGGACCAGGAGTGAGCGGAGGCGATGGCGATCTCGGAGAGCTCGTCGGAGGACGGGTTGATGTTGAGGCCGCAGTCGGCGAAGATCAGCGTGCCGTCGGTGCCGAACTGCGGGGTGTCGGTGCACATCACGAAGAAGGCCGAGACCAGCTTGGTGCCCGGGGCGGTCTTGAGGATCTGCAGCGCGGGGCGCAGGGTGTCGGCGGTGGAGTGGCAGGCGCCGGAGACCAGGCCGTCGGCATCGCCCATCTTGACCATCATGGTGCCAAAGTAGGTGGCGTCCATCACCTGGGCGCGAGCCTGCTCGATGGTGACGCCCTTCTTGGCGCGGAGCTCGGCAAACTTCTGCGCGTACTCCTCGTGCTTCTCGGCGTTGCGCGGGTCGATGACAGTGGCACCGGGAACGTTGATGTCATCGGGGTTGCCCAGGATGACGATGTTGGCCAGGCCCTCCTCGATGATCTTGTTCGCCGCGACGATGGTGCGCGGGTCCTCGCCCTCGGGCAGGACGATGGTCTTAAGGTCGGCCTTGGCGGCAGACTTCATACGGTTTAGGAAATCGCTCATGTTACTCCTTACAAGCGTTTCGCTAAGCTCCAGGCACCCGGCTGTTCACGAATAAACCCGCTGCTAGCGGGTTTACCTTTCAATTATGTACGCCGCGGTGCTTGAGCTTTCCTTGTGTGGCAAGCTCATTATAGGACGCATTAGCGCTATAATCGCTTTGATAAATATGTCTCGAAGAATGTTCGAGAAAAGCCCAGCTAACGAGCCCGTGGCTTTTGACAAGGAGTATCGATGCAGATTACCTCAGGCCTGCCTGAAGGCTTTAACGCCGGCGCGTACGACATGATTGTCGTCGGTGCTGGATATGCCGGTGCCGTTTGCGCCCGCCGTCTTGCCGAGACCATCGGCTATCGTGTTGCCGTTTTAGAGCGCCGTAGCCACATTGCGGGCAATGCCTATGACTGCACTGACGAGGCCGGAATCCTGATCCATGAGTACGGTCCGCATATCTATCACACCTTTAACGAGCGCGTGCACAATTTCCTGTCGCGCTTTACCAAGTGGACGGATTATCAGCACAAGGTGCTCGCCAACATCAACGGCACCCTTATGCCCGTGCCTTTCAACCATGCGAGTCTCAAGCTCGCCTTTGGTGACGAGCGCGGCGAGGAGCTGCATCAGAAGCTCGTGGAGACCTTTGGCAAGGATGTCAAGGTGCCCATCATGGAGCTGCGTAAGAAGAACGACCCGGATCTTGCCGAGGTCGCCGATTACGTCTACGAGAACGTCTTTTTGCATTACACCATGAAGCAGTGGGGCCAGACGCCCGACCAGATCGATCCCTCGATCACCGGTCGCGTTCCCGTCTTTGTGGGCGACGATGACCGCTATTTCCCGCAGGCTCCCTTCCAGGGTATGCCGCAGGATGGCTACACGGCGCTGTTCGAGCATATGCTCGACCACGACCTGATCGACGTGTTCTGCGACGTGGACGCCCGCGATCTTTTTGAGATCGACGAGACCACCGTCAAGATCGGTGGCAAGGTCTACGGCGGCGAGATTGTCTATACCGGTCCGCTCGATGAGCTGTTCGACCTTGACCTGGGCGCTCTTCCGTACCGCACGCTCGATATGAAGTTCGAGACGCTCGATATGGACCAGTTCCAGCCCGTGGGCACCGTCAACTACACCACGAGCGAGGATTACACGCGCATTACCGAGTTCAAGAACATGACTGGTCAGGTCCTGCCCGGCAAGACCACCATCATGAAGGAGTACTCCAAGGCCTATACGCCCGGCTCGGGCGAGACGCCGTACTACGCCATTCTGGAGCCCGAGAACCGCGAGCTCTATGAGCGCTATCTTGAGCGCGTCCAGAACCTGACAAACTTCCACCCGGTGGGTCGTCTGGCCGAGTATCGTTACTACGATATGGACGCCGTGACCAATTCTGCCCTCGATCTTTCGGATGAGATTATCGCCTGCCATGCATAAAGTCATAACATTCGGTATTCCCTCGTATAACGCCGCCAAGGACATGGACCATTGCATCACCTCCATCCTGGAGGGAAGCAATTACGCCACCGATATCGAGATTATCGTGGTCGACGACGGCTCCAAGGACGAGACGGCCGCCAAGGCCGACGAGTGGGAGGCCCGTTATCCCGGTATCATCCGCGCGGTGCACCAGGAGAATGGCGGCCACGGTATTGCCGTCCTTTCGGGTCTGCGCGAGGCGCAGGGCACCTACTACAAGGTTGTCGACTCGGACGACTGGCTTGACGGCGCTGCCCTTTCGACCATGCTGTCGATTCTGCGCGGCTTTGAAGAGCGCGACCAGCGCGTTGACCTGTTTATCTCGAACTACGTGTACGAGAAGGTTTACGAGGGCACGCATACCGCTATTGGCTACAAATTTGCCCTGCCGCGCAAAAAGATCTTTTCTTGGGATCAGATCGGTCATTTCCGCCTGGACCAGAACCTACTTATGCACAGCCTGTGCTATCGCACGGATGTGCTGCGCGAGTCCAACCTGCCCATGCCGCCGCACACGTTCTATGTGGACAACATCTACGCCTACGTGCCGCTGCCGCGTTGTAAGACCATGTACTACGCCGACATCGACCTCTATCGCTACTTTATCGGTCGCGAGGGCCAGAGTGTCAACGAGGCCACGATGGTCAAGCGTCTGGACCAGCAGTTCCGTGTTGCGCGTATCATGATGGAGTCGTACCACCTGTACAGCGATGTCGAGTCGTCGCGTCTGCGTTCGTACATGATGGGCTACTTCACCATGATGATGGCGATCTGCTCGGTGCTCACCAAGCTTTCCGACGAGGATTGTGCCGATGAGCGTCTGAAGACGCTGTGGAATGATTTGAAGGCCTATGACGAGCGTATGTATCGTCGTGCACGTTACGGTGTGGTCGGCTTCTTCACTAACCTCCGCGGTCGTGCCGGAGACAAAACCACACTCGGCCTATACCGTCTTGCCTCAAAGATCTTCAAATTCAACTAGCTGCCGAGTAATCGCTGCTGATAGGTTGACTGGGCCCCTTGGCCTTTAGTTTGCTACTGCGAACAGTCCTGCTCGCACGGAAAGCACATTAAGTGCTTTCCGGCTCGTGCGGAACTTGTATCAAACTAAAGGCCAAGGGGCCTCTGCGATCAGAATCGATTGTCAGGTTATTTGAATTTGAAGATCTTCGACGCGCGGTACACCGGGGCC
>CALDBJ010000082.1 GCA_937937835.1 uncultured Collinsella sp. | reverse complement strand
CCGGAGAGCACTTAATGTGCTCTCCGTGCGAGCAGGACTGTCCGAGCAGGCGACCAACCCCCGCGCCCCGTCCCGGCGAGCGCTCGGGGACCGGTAGCTTACAGGTGGCTGATGATCAGTTCCATCTTGCCTTCGAGGTCGATGGAGCTGACGGTGCTCGGGGCCAGCAGGTGGCTTCCCTTGTGGACGGGGTCGCCGCAGACGGTGCCTTCGCCGTCGATGACCGACAGGCACATGAAGGGCCAGCGCTGGTCGAGGGTCTTGCTGCCGTTGACGCGCACGCGATCGACGGTGTAGCAGGGGTTGGACTCGAGCTCGGTCACGCCGTCCACCTCGGGCGCGGTCACCGTGCCGTCGGTCGGAGCCTGAGCATCAAAGTCGATGCAGTCGAGGCTCTGCTCAATGTGCAGCGGGCGCAGCTTTCCGTCGGTGCCGGGACGGTCGTAGTCGTACAGGCGATATGTCACGTCGCTCGACTGCTGCGTCTCCAGAATCAGCGTGCCGGTCTTGATGGCGTGAACGGTGCCGGAGTCGATCTGGAAAAAGTCTCCCTTGTGAATCGGCAGCACGTTGAGCATCTCGTCCCAACGGCCCCCCTCGATCATCTGCGCGGCCTCGGCGCGGTCGTGCGCGCGCTGGCCGACGATGATCGTGGCACCGGGCTCGCAGTCCAGTACATACCAGCACTCGGTTTTGCCCAGGCTGCCGTTCTCGTGCTTGGCGGCGTACTCGTCGTTGGGATGAATCTGGATCGAAAGGTCGTCCTTGGCGTCCAGAATCTTAATGAGCAGCGGGAACTCCTTGCCCTCGCAGTTGCCAAAGAGCTCGCGGTGCTCGGCCCACAGCCACGACAGCGTGTGGCCGGCGTACGGTCCCTCCGCAATCTGGCAGTCGCCGTTGGGATGGGCCGAGATGGCCCAGCACTCACCGATGGGACCCTCGGGAATGTCGTAGCCAAACACGGTCTCCAACTGGCGGCCGCCCCAGATCTTCTCGTGGAAGATCGGCGTGAGTTTAATCAAATCGGACATGTGCATACTCCCATAAGGTTGTGCGGGTGCCGCGTAAGACGGCTCAAAACGAGCGCCCGCGTGACTACAAAAACCTATGCCAACGTTATGTTGTGCAACTCAAAGCGGTCGCCAACGTTGCGCGAGATCGAATACTCAAAGGCGGCGCCGCTGTCCAAAAAGCCAATCTGGGTGAGCTCGAGCAGGGGAGAGCCAGGTTTGGTGTCCAGACGCTCGGCTTCTTCCTCGGTTGCTGCCACGGCTCGAATGGTACGGTGAAAGCTCGAAATCTTCAGGCCACATTGCTCTCGGATGAAGCGGTAGAGCGATCCGTACAGGTCCTTCTTTTTCAGCCCCGGAATCAGCTCGAGGGGCATGTAGGTGTACTCGATAACGATGGGCTTCTCATCGGCCTGACGCACGCGCACGACGTGATAGGCAAAGTCATCCTCGGCAATTCCCAGCTGGGCTGCGATGTCCGCCGGTGGATTAACGATCGAGAAATCGTAGACCACCGAGGTCACCTTCTCCCCGCGGTGCTCATACGAAAAACCCTGGGCACGGTCGTTTTTGCCCTGGAAAAACGCCTGGCCGGGAAGTCCCGCCGTGTCCTTAACGTAGGTACCCGATCCGCGCCGGCTGGTAATAAGGCCTTCCTCGGTGATTTGTTCAATAGCTCGTTTGACGGTGATTTTGGAAACGCTATAGAGCTCGCAGAACTCAACGACGGTGGGAAGCTTGTCGCCCGGTTTAAGAGCGCCATCCTCAATACTCCGACGAATATCTGCAGCTATCGCCTCGTATTTGGGAATCATGGAACCTCCTTTCCGACATATATGAAAACAAAAGTAAGTATAACCCTCAACAGGGTACCCATATTACTTTTATCTAAGAAGTTCGAGAAAGAAAAAAGAAAAAGACGCTTTACTTTTAGAATTAGAGCGCTATAGTTTAAGCAACGAACGGAATCCTGCAGCAGACCAGGATTGACCGTTTGGGGACGGTTTTGTTTTGGCAGGTTGGATATCGGTATGACCGGTGCGCGCCCGCGCCGGATAACCTGCCAAAGCAAACCCGTCTCCAACCGGAAGCTCTAGAACACGAAAGCGAGGACTTTGATGGCACAGTATCAGCTGCCCAACGACTTCTTCTTTGGCGCTGCTATGTCCGGCCCGCAGACTGAGGGTCAGTGGAACCAAGGCGGCAAGCTCGAGAACCTGTGGGACACCTGGTCCATCCAGGATCTGGGTTCGTTCTACAACTGCGTTGGCTCTTATGCCGGCAATGACTTTATGGCCAAGTACCAGGAAGACTTTCGCATTTTGAAGGACTTGGGCCTGGATACCTATCGCACTTCCATTCAGTGGAGCCGTCTGCTTGATGCCGACGGCAACCTTAATGAGGAGGGCGCTGCGTGGTATCACGAACTGTTCCGCGCCTCTCGCGAGGCTGGTCTGGAGCCGTTCGTCAACCTGTACCACTTTGACATGCCCACCTACCTCTTTAACCGTGGCGGCTGGGAGAGCCGTGAAGTTGTCGAGGCTTACGCGCATTACGCCGACGTCGCCTTCCACGAGTTTGGCCAGGAGATTAAGTACTGGTTCACCTTTAACGAGCCCATCGTCGAGCCCGAGCAGCGCTATCAGGAGGGCGTGTGGTTCCCGCAACTCCACGACTTCAACCGCGCTCGCACCGTGCAATATCACATCTCGCTGGCGCACGCGCTGGCCGTGGCCAACTATCGTCGCGCCTATGACGAGGGCGCTGTTCGCGCCGATGCCAAGATCGGCATGATCAACTGCTTTACTCCGGTCTACACCAAGGAGAACCCCAGCGAGGCAGACCTCGAGGCCGTGCGTATGACCAGCGGCATCAACAATCGCTGGTGGCTCGACCTTATTACCAAGGGCGAGCTTCCTGCCGACGTGCTCGACAGCCTGGCCGAGGGCGGCGTTAAGCTCCCGTTCCGTGCCGGCGACCAAGAGATTCTCAAGCAGGGTGTTGTCGACTGGCTCGGCTGCAACTACTACCACCCCACGCGCGTTCAGGCGCCGGCGAGCAAGATCGACCAGTACGGTCTGCCGCACTTTGCCGACGAGTACGTGTGGCCCGACGCCGTTATGAACGAGAGCCGCGGCTGGGAGATCTACCCGCAGGGCCTCTACGACTTTGGCATGGACTGCGCTAAGAACTACCCCGATCTTGAGTGGTTCGTTTCCGAGAACGGCATCGGCATCATGGACGAATACAAGAACCGTGACGCCGAAGGAACCATCCAGGATGACTACCGAGTCGACTTTGTGCGCCAACACCTGGAGTGGGTTGCCAAGGCAATCTCCGAGGGCGCCAAATGCCGGGGCTATCACTACTGGGCCGTCATCGATAACTGGTCTTGGGCCAATGCCTTTAAGAATCGCTATGGCTTTGTCGAGGTCGATCTCATGGACGGCTACAAGCGCCGCCTTAAGAAGTCGGCAGCCTGGCTCAAACAGGTCGCCACGACCCACGTGGTTGATTAGCGACCGGGCGAACGCCCAGACCGCGCGCCGCCGCGCGCAACACATGGCACATCTGGTGGCAGAGGGCGACAGACCACCGTGCGCATAGGAAAAGGCCGGATTTGAAAGTTAGGAGCAATCATGGCCAGTGACAACGGAAAGAGCTTCCTCGACAAGTTTGCCGAGGTCTCTGCGAAGGTGGGAAACCAGGTTCACCTGCGTTCCCTGCGTGACGCCTTCGCGACCATCACGCCGCTCTATATCCTTGCGGGTATCGCGGTTCTTATTAACAACGTCGTGTTCCCTCTGTTCCCGCTCGATGCGGCGGGCCTTGCCAACCTTCAGACGTGGGGCTCGGCAATTACGTTGGGCACCCTCAATGTCTCTGCCATTATCTTGGCCGGATTGATTGGCTACAGCCTCGCCAAGAACAAGCGTTTCGATAACCCGCTCGCTTGCGTGGTCGTCGCCATCTCTGCCTTCGTCATCATGATGCCGCAGCAGATCACCGCCTCGCTTGCCGCCACGAGCCCGCTGCTCACCGACAAGATCACCTCCGCCGAGGTCACGGGCGCCCTTTCGACTGCCAACACCGGCACCAACGGTCTGTTCTCGGCCATTATCATCGCTCTGCTCTCCGTCTCGCTCTTCATCAAGATTTCTGGCGTCGAGAAGCTCAAGGTTAAGCTGGGCGAGGGCGTGCCTCCCGCGGTCTCCAACTCCTTCAACGTCATGATCCCGATGCTGCTCAACCTCGCAATCTTCGCTCTTGCCGCAGCCCTGCTCGCCGTGTGCGCCGGCACCGATCTGTGCGCCATCATCTCCACGTGCATCTCCAACCCGCTCAAGAACATCATGAACGCCGGTCCGTGGGCTGTTATCCTCATCTACACCCTTGCCAACCTGCTGTTCTGCGTCGGTATTCACCAGTCCACCATCTCTGGCGCTACCGTCGAGCCGATCCTGACCATGCTCATTGTCGACAACATGGCTACCTTCGCCGCCGGTGGCACCATCCAGCCCGATCACTACATGAACATGCAGATCGTTAACAGCTTTGCCCTCATCGGCGGCTCGGGCTGCACCCTCATGCTTCTGCTCGACACGCTCCTGTTCTCCAAGAACAAGGCTTCCGAGACCGTTTCTAAGATGGCTATCCTGCCTGGTCTGTTCAACATCAACGAGCCGGTTATCTACGGTTACCCCATCGTGTACAACCTGCCGCTTATGATCCCGTTTGTCCTTCTTCCCGACCTGTTCATCGGCATCACCTATGGCCTTACCTGCGCAGGCATCATCAGCCCCTGCATCGCCCAGGTGCCCTGGACCATGCCTCCCGTCATCAATGCCCTGCTCGCTACGGGCTTTGACTGGCGCGCCGGCGTGTGGCAGGCTCTCGAGATTGTCATTGGCATGGCCGTCTACCTGCCCTTTATGAAGATTTCCGAGAAGGCAATCGCCAAGCAGGAGACTCTCGCCGAGTAGAACGCCTAACGTTCGTCCCTTTCACCTTTGCGGGCGCCGGTACGCGGTGCCGGTGCCCGCGGCTCTCTCCCTTGTGTAAAGATGCAGGGGGGTGGGCACAATAGCCGCAAGGAATAAAACCAGTTGTTGTCTGCGCGCCGCGCAGTTATAAGGAGGAAACCATGAAGAAGATCATGCTCTGCTGCAATGCCGGTATGTCCACGAGCCTGCTGGTCCAGAAGATGCAGGCCGAGGTTGCAAACCGTGGTCTGGATATCGAGATCGAGGCTCGTCCCATGAACGAGGCCCACGATCACCTGGACGAGTGCGACATGTTGCTGCTTGGCCCGCAGATCGGCTACACCAAGGGTGACTTTGAGAAGGAGGCCGCCGGCCGTTTTCCGGTCGAGGTCATCAACATGGTCGACTACGGCCGCATGAACGCTGCCGGCATCATTGACCACTGCGTCAGCGTGATGGGCTAGGTGCTCCGCATGGAGGATATGAACGAACTGCAGATGACCTGCTTCGAGATCATCAGCTACGTCGGTACCGCCAAGAGCATGTACATCAATGCCGTGCAAAAGGCCAAGGAGGGCGATTTTGACGCCGCCGAGGAGCTTATCAAGCAGGGCGACGAGGCCTATAACGGTGGCCACGATGTTCACATGGGGCTTCTGAAGAAAGAGGCCAACGGCGAGCGTAACGGCGAGGCCCCGTTGATTCTGCTGCATGCCGAGGACCAGATGGCCGGTACCGAGACCATGCGCGTCATGGCGACGGAGCTCATCGAGGTTCACAAGCAGCTGCAGGCACTTAAGGCCTAGTCAGCGTTATCGCCGCGAAGGTCCGTGCGGTCCGACAGACAACATAGTCCCTTTGACGGGCGCCGGGAGTCTCCGCCTCCCGGCGCCTTTATTTTTGGGGATGGTCTTGCGCGGCCTGTTGAGCGGCCATTTGCGTTTCCCCAGTTAAAACCTGCCAAAACAAACCTGTCCCTTTTTGGTAAGTTTTTGCCTTGGGAGCGGTACCATACAGGCAATGTTTAAACGAGAAAGGTGGGCTCCCATGGAACCTAAGCAGTACTACATCGGCATTGACGTCGGCGGCACTTCGGTTAAGGAGGGTCTGTTCGACGAGGACGGCAACCTGCTGGCCAAGGCCAGCGTGCCCACGCCTCCTATCGTTGACGCCGCGGGCTTTGCCGCGGTGACCGAGGCTATCGACCAGGTGGTCGCCAAGGCCCAGATTCCGCGCGCCTTTGTGGCGGGTATTGGCCTGGCCGTTCCGTGCCCCATCCCGGCATCGGGCGATGCCAAGGTCAAGGCCAACATTGCCATTAACCTGCCCGAGCTGAGAGTCGCCATTCAGGAGCACTGCCCCGACGCGGTCGTTAAGTACGAGAACGATGCCAACGCCGCCGCCATGGGCGAGGCCTGGCTCGGCTCTGCCAAGGGCGTACAGAACGTGGTGATGGTCACCATTGGTACCGGCGTGGGCGGCGGCGTTATCGTTAACGGCGACGTGGTATCGGGCGTTGTGGGTGCTGGCGGCGAGATTGGCCACATGTGCCTGAACCCGGCCGAGGAGCGCACCTGCGGCTGCGGCGGCCATGGCCACCTGGAGCAGTATTCCAGCGCCACCGGCGTGGTGAGCAACTACCTTGCCGAGTGCAAGAAGGCGGGCGTCGAGCCCATCGAGCTGACCGGCCCCTCCGATTCCAAGGACGTGTTCCAGGCCTGCCGCGAGGGCGACAAGCTCGCGCTGGCCGCGGCCGATACCATGGCCGACTATCTCGGCCGCGCACTGGCGCTTATTGCCAACGTGGTTGATCCCGAGATGTTCCTGATCGGTGGCGGCGCGTCCGCTTCGGCCGATGTCTACCTCGACGCAGTTCGTGAGCATTTCCAGCGCTACGCGCTTTCTGCCTCGCGCGAGACGCCCATTAAGGTCGCTTCGCTCGGAAACGACGCCGGCATCATCGGTGCCGCCTACGTAGCCCTGCGCGCCGCCGGTAAATAGCTGGTGCAAGGGGGACAGGTTACTTTGCACCAACATGGTGCAAAAGGGACAGCCTTGGCCCCCGTGCCTGCGCCCCAAAATATACCGTGGCCCTTCCGTCTGCGAAGGCTCGGCATCGGCGTGCTACCATAGCTACGTCCAAGTACACATATCAAGTGGAGGATATCCATGGCAAACGTTCTTGTCTTTGGTCACCAGAACCCCGATAACGACGCCATCATGAGCGCCGTCGTCCTGTCCCGGCTGCTCAACCAGGTTGAGTATGCCGGCAACACCTACGAGGCTTGCGCCCTAGGCCAGCTTCCGGCCGAGTCCGCCAAGCTGCTCGCCGACGCCGGCATTGCCGAGCCCCGCGTGATCGAGTCCGTCGAGGCTGGTCAGCTCGTCGTCCTCACCGACCACAACGAGTCTGCCCAGTCCGTCGCCGGCCTTAAGGACGCCACGGTCTTTGGCGTTGTCGATCATCACCGCATCGGCGACTTCGAGACCGCCGGCCCGCTGCACTACATCTGCCTGCCCTGGGGCTCCAGCTGCACCATCGTCACCAAGCTCGCCGGCGTGCTCGGTGTTGAGCTTTCCGACGTTCAGGCCAAGCTGCTGCTCTCGGCCATGATGACCGACACGCTCATGCTCAAGAGCCCAACCACCACCGATGTCGACCGCGCCGTCGCCGCCAAGCTCGGCGAGCAGGTGGGCGTCGACCCGGTCAAGTTTGGCATGGAGGTCTTCCTCACCCGTCCGTCCGGCTCCTTCACCGCAGCCGAGATGGTCGGCAACGACATCAAGATGTTCGAGCCCGCTGGTAAGAAGCTGCTCATCGGCCAGTACGAGACCGTCGACAAGACCCGCGCACTCGGCATGATCGACGAGATTCGCGAGGCCATGCGCGCCTACGCCGCCGAGAAGGGTGCCGACGGCATCGTTCTGTGCATCACCGACATCATGGAGGAAGGCTCGCAGGTCCTGCTCGAGGGCGAGACCGAGGCCGCTCAGAAGGGCTTGGGCATTGCCGACGAGCACGACGGCGTCTGGATGCCGGGCGTCCTCTCCCGTAAGAAGCAGGTCGCTGCCCCCATCATGGCCGCCTGCTAGGTTTAGTTGACCAAACGCCACGACCGGACCGCGGACGCCCCGCGCTCCGGTCGTTTTTTGTGCACGGCGCCGTGTCGTCTCTTGGACAGGCGTGCCCGTGCCGTTGAACAAATAATGTTCAACCTGTGGTTCCGCTTTTCGGCCACGCCTGCGTGCTTGTCGTGCAGGGTAGGCTAGATGCAAGCGTAATACGTTAGAGCGCGGCGCCGCCACTTGGGCGGGCCGTGCTTTTTTAAGACGGGAGCTTTCCCGTGAAAGGAGCCGCCCATGGCAGCAACTGAGCAGCTGTTCAACGTCCGTGAGCGCAAGCGCTTTGAGCGTCACGACATCTGGGAGCGCATCGCCGAGAACGGCACGATTTCCGCCGCCGTCATGGTCTTCGCCGCCATCGCCGCCGTCATTTGCGCCAATACCGATGCCTATGAGGCCATCCATCACTTTTTGGAGACCCCGCTGTATGTGGGTCTGGGCAACCTTACGGCCGGTCTCACCGTTGAGCTATTCGTCAACGACTTCCTCATGGCGATTTTCTTTTTGTTGGTGGGCATTGAGCTCAAGTACGAGATGACAGTTGGCGAGCTCAAAAACCCGCGCCAGGCTATGCTTCCCATGCTGGCGGCCGTGGGCGGCGTCGTCGTTCCCGCCTGCATCTATCTGATCTTTAACCATGCCGGCGCGCACAACGGCTGGGCCATTCCCATGGCAACCGATATTGCCTTTGCGCTGGGCGTGCTGTCGCTTTTGGGCAATCGCGTGCCCAACGGCGTGCGCGTGTTCTTCTCGACGCTCGCCATCGCCGACGACCTCATTTCCATCGCCGCCATCGCCATCTTCTACGGTCAGAGCCCCAATCCGTTTTGGTTGGGCGCCGCCGCGCTTGTGACCTGTGCGCTCGTGTGGCTCAACAAGACGCAGCATTATCGCCTTGCCCCGTATTCGGTACTGGGCCTGCTGTTGTGGTTCTGCATGTTCAAGAGCGGCGT
This sequence comes from uncultured Collinsella sp., assembly GCA_937937835.1. Classification (GTDB taxonomy): domain Bacteria; phylum Actinomycetota; class Coriobacteriia; order Coriobacteriales; family Coriobacteriaceae; genus Collinsella. The sequence goes on along the minus strand of CALDBJ010000082.1, from coordinate 8,601 downwards.
GCACGCTACGCTTGCTGGCGTCATCCTGGCCTTCACCATCCCGGCCAAGTGCGGTGTTAAGCTTGATAGTCTCACCGATTGGCTGGGCGAGTGCTTGCCGCTGCTCGATGACCGCTACGACGACGAGGCGCACATCCTGGGCCAGCATGACTTTACCGTCTCGACCACCAAAGTCGAGCGCGTCATGCACCGCGTGACCCCGCCGCTCATCCGCATGGAGCGCCTGATCTCCACGCCGGTCAACTTTGTGATCCTGCCGATCTTCGCGTTCGTCAACGCACAGGTTCGCCTGGTGGGCGTGGACATGAGCACGCTACTCACCGACCCGGTGACGCTCGGCGTGTACTTTGGCATGCTGCTGGGCAAGCCGATCGGCATCTTTGGCATGACGTTCGCCCTGGTCAAGCTCAAGGCCTGCGAGCTGCCGCACAATGTCAACTGGCATATGATTGCCGGCGTGGGCATTCTGGGCGGTATCGGCTTTACCATGTCGATTCTCATCAGCGGCCTCGCCTTCCCGACGGCCCAGTTTGAGGTTCTGGCCGCCAAGGCCGCTATTCTCGCCGGCTCTGTCACCGCGGCCGTACTTGGCATGATCTACATGAGTGTGATCTGCAAGCACCCCGCGCCCAAGAACGAGTAGGCGCGTAGAAACAGACGCCAGAGCCTGCTCGAGCGCGTGTAAAACGCGGTTTTGAGTGGTACTTGCCACCTGCCGGACACCCCAGTGGCCAAAAAACGCCGTTTGTGAGTACTGTCACAAACGGCGTTTCATTTTAGGCGCGAAAAATAATGTACAAATCTATTCTGTCTGTGCATTAACGATTGCGTGGCTGGACGAAAAATGCTGATGCATCCTTCCAAAACCGGACACAAAAGGCCAAGACTGGCCTTTTTAATTCAAAATCGCTGTTACTAAAAAAGTAACAGTACTCATATTTGCTATTTTTTGACCACAGGCCCCAATGACTAGGTTTATTCCACGGTGCCGTAGATGGCGCCCCAGCCGTGGGCGGCCAAGGCGGAGTTGAGCTGGTCGCAAAGTGACTGGCGGTCGTAATAGCCGGGCGGCAAAAGGTTCACGATTTCCATGAGATCGGGTGCCAGGTCCAAGATTTCGGCCTGTACGATCAGATCCAGGCGGTCGATGGCGTGGCGGTCGTAAAACAGTCCGTCGACCAGGCGCTGAAGGTCGCCGAATTCCTCGGCCTGGAACGATCCGTACTCCATAGTGCCTCCTTGGGCGCTTCATGCCGGCATGCGCGGCGATTCGTAATTCATTGCGATGGACTTAATCTATCACGGCTTCATAACGTTGCGACGGTGGCGGTCTATACTTAGAAGAATTGCAACGTACCGCTTCGTGAAAGGTCGCACCCATGCAGACGATCTACCAGAAGATGGAAACCACCGAACTCGATGCCGCCATCGAGGCGCTCAAAGCCGAGGTCGCCGAGGTCAAGGCCAAGGGCCTGGCGCTCGACATGGCCCGCGGCAAGCCGTCGCCCTCCCAGGTGGACATCTCTCGACCCATGCTCGATATCCTCAATGCCGATGCCGATCTGCACGACGGCAACGTCGACTGCTCCAACTACGGCTGCTTTGAGGGCATTCCTTCGGCGCGCAAGCTAGCGGGGGAGTTTTTGGGTTGCCCCGCCGAGCAGACGCTCGTACTGGGTTCGTCGAGCCTTTTGATCGAGCATGACATCGCCGGCATGTTCTGGCGCTGCGGCTCATGTGGTAGCGACCCTTGGGAGGCTTACGAGGCCGCGCACGACGGCAAGAAGGTCAAGTTCCTGTGCCCGGTTCCCGGCTACGATCGCCACTTTGGCATCACCGCCGACTTGGGCATCGAGAACGTCCCCGTCGCGATGACCGACAACGGCCCCGACATGGACGAGATCGAGCGCCTGGTTGCCGCCGACGACTCCATTAAGGGCATCTGGTGCGTGCCCAAGTATTCCAACCCCACGGGCATCACCTTTAGCGAGGACACTGTGCGCCGCCTGGTCGAGATGCCCACGGCCGCGCCCGATTTCCGCATCTTCTGGGACAACGCCTACTGCGTGCACGATCTGTACGACGAGACCGACGAGCTCGCAAACATCTTTGACCTCGCTCGCGCGGCGGGCACCGAGGACCGTGTGGTGGCCTTTGCCTCGACGTCCAAGATCACCTTCCCGGGCGCCGGCATCGGCTTTATCGGTGCGAGCCCCGCGGTCATCGCCGAGTTCTCCAAGTGCCTGAAGGCCGGCCTCATCAGCGCCGACAAGCTCAACCAGCTGCGTCACGTGCGCTTCCTTCCCACCATCGAGGCGGTCAAGGAGCACATGAAAAAGCATGCCGAGTTCCTGCGTCCGCGCTTTGAGGCCGTCGAGCGCAAGCTCTCCGAGGGCTTGGGCGAGACGGGCTGCGCCACCTGGACGCACCCCCGCGGCGGCTACTTTGTAAGCTTCGATGGTCCCGAGGGCTCGGCCCAGAAGGTCGCCGCGCTCTGCGCCGACCTGGGCGTCAAGCTCACGCCGGCCGGTGCCACCTGGCCTTATGGCAAGGACCCGCGCGACACCAACATCCGCATCGCGCCGAGCTATCCCACGGTCGAGGACCTGGAGGCCGCGCTCGATGTGCTGGTGCTGGCCGTTAAGCTTGTCGCTGCCGAGCTTGCGCGTGCCGAGCGCGCCTAACGCGCGGCTTCCCGTACTATCCGCACTTTCGATACACAAAGGAGCGTATACATGGATTTGGGTATTTCCACCAACCCCACGCCAGAGCTCTACACCATTAAGGTAACCGGCGAGATCGATATCTCTAACGCCGATAGCCTGCGCAATGCCATCGACCTGGCGCTCGAGCAGCCCACTGAGGCCGTTGAGCTCGATTTTGCCCAGGTGAGCTACATCGATTCGACGGGCATTGGCGTGCTCGTGGGCGCCGCGCACCACGCGGTCGACCACGGCAAGCGCTTTAGCTGCACCAATGTGCAGCCCCCGGTGATGCGCGTGGTTCAGCTGTTGGGTGTCGACCAGGAGATTTCGATCACCGCTGCATAATCTTTGCCCCCAAAAGGGCATGCCGTTTGGCATATGTTTGTGATGCGCTCGGACGTTTTGGCGTCCGGGCGCTATACTTGACCGAATGAATAGACGAGTTCCGGCCGAATGGCGCGGTGCGGGCTCGACTCACATCGAGCCTTGGAGGTATGTGTGTTTGGTATTGGAGAGGGTGAGCTCGCGATCATCGTGGTCTTCGGCTTTTTGCTGTTTGGCCCGGATAAGCTCCCACAGATGGGCCGCACGATCGGCCGTGCCATCCGTCAGTTCCGCGAGACGCAGGAAAAGATGACGGCCGTTGTTCAGTCCGAGATTATCGATCCGGTGAGCGAGGCCGCTTCGGCACCGGTCAAGCCCAAGAAGACTGCCGTCGATGACGATTCCGATGCGGACGAGGATGCCGCCGAGACGGCAGCGCCCGCCAAGAAGGAGACCTTTGCCGAGCGCCGTGCCCGCCTTGCTGCCGAGAAGGCTGCGAGCGAGGGTGCCGCCGAGGGCGAGGGTGCTGCTGAGGAGTCCGAGGCCGAGGGCGCCGAGCCTGCCGCTGCCGCCGAGCCTGTCGTCGAGCCCGAGCCTGCTGCAGAGCCCGAGTCCGAGCCCGAGCCGGCAGAGCCCACGACGGCTGACCTCTACGCCCGTCGTCCCCGCAAGCGCAAGGCCGTCGTCGACCAGCTCGCTCGCGAGCTCGAGGCCGAGGACGACGCCGCTGCCGCCGATGCCCCGAAGGGAGGCGATGAGTAATGCCTATCGGACCTGCGCGCATGCCGCTCTTCGATCACCTGGGCGAGCTCCGTCGCCGCCTGACCATCGTGGTCGTGTCGGTGTTTGCCGCCGCCATCGTGCTGTATTTCGCCACGCCCGTGGTGCTCGACATCCTGGAAGACCCCATCCGCTCCTTTGTGCCGGACGGTAAGTTCTACATCACCACCACGCTCGGCGGCTTTGGCCTGCGCTTCTCGCTGGCCATCAAGATGGCCGTGGTCATGTGCACGCCCATGATCATCTGGCAGATTCTGGCATTTTTCCTGCCGGCACTGCGTCCCAACGAGCGCAAATGGGTCGTGCCCACGGTGCTCGCCTCGACGGTGCTGTTCTTCCTGGGCGCCATCTTCTGCTATTTCATCATCATCCCGGCGGGCTTTGAGTGGCTTATCGGCGAGACCTCGGCCGTCGCCACGGCGCTGCCCGACCTGGAGAACTACGTCAACATGGAGCTGCTCTTTATGATCGGCTTTGGCGTGGCGTTTGAGCTGCCGCTCATCATCTTCTACCTGTCCGTCTTCCACATCGTGTCCTACGCGGCCTTCCGCGGCGCCTGGCGCTACGTGTACGTGGGCCTGCTTGTGGGCTCGGCTGTGATTACGCCCGACGGCTCGCCCGTTACGCTGGGCCTCATGTATGGTGCCCTGCTCTCGCTCTACGAGATTTCGCTCGCCATTGCCCGCGTGGTCATTACCGCGCGCGAGGGCAAGGAGGGCTTGTTTGTGAGCCGTCTGGACCTGTTCTCGGACGATGAGGACGACGAGGAGTAAATCGGTATGCACGAGGTTGGCATTGTCAACGGCATACTCGATACAGTGATTCGCGCGGCGCGTGGGGCGGGGGCCTCGCGCGCCGTTTTGGTAACGCTGCGTATCGGGGATATGACCGAGGTCGTGCGCGAGGCGCTCGACTTTGCGTGGGAGACATTTCGCGACGAGGACCCGCTCACGCGAGGCTGCGAGCTTGCCGTGGAGGAGATCCATCCACAAAGCGAGTGTCTGGACTGTGGCGAGGTTTTCGACCACGATCGCTTCCACTGTCGCTGTCCCCAGTGTGGTGGTGCCAACGTGCGCCTACTGCACGGTCGCGAGCTCGATATCGCGAGTATCGAAATCGAAACCCCCGACGATTAGCCCGCTAGCCATCTGGTGATGGGGTATAAAGGGGCCAAAGTAAGGAGGGCTAAGTATGGCCGAGAAAACGATTGATATCGCATCGCCGATTCTGTCGCGCAACGAGCGCCTGGCAGATCAGCTGCGCCAGCGATTTAATGAGACAAACACCTATGTGATCAACGTCTTGTCGAGCCCCGGTTCGGGCAAGACCACCACGATCCTGGGCACCAACGAGCGCCTGCGCGACAAGGCTGGCCTGCGCTGCGCCGTCATCGAGGGCGATATTGCCTCGGATGTCGACGCCATCACCATGAAGGAAGCCGGCATGCCCGCCATCCAGATCAACACGGGCGGCCTGTGCCATCTCGAGGGCAACATGATCATGGAGGCCGTTGACGCGTTCGACCAGGCCGTTGGTCTGGAGAACATCGACGTCATCTTTATCGAAAATGTGGGCAACCTGGTCTGCCCGGTCGACTTTGACTTGGGCGAGAACCTGTCCATCATGATTCTCTCGGTGCCCGAGGGCGACGACAAGCCCATCAAGTACCCGGGCATCTTCCAGCACGCCGGCGCGCAGCTGCTCAATAAGGTCGACGTGGCCCCGGCTTTCGATTTTGACATGGATAGGTATACTAAGACACTCGATGACCTCAATCCGCAGGCGCCGCGGTTTGCCGTGAGCGCGCGCAAGGGCGAGGGCATGGATGCCTGGTGCGATTGGCTCATCGGGCAGATCGAGCAAGCAAGGGCGTAAATCGGCCGCCATACGGGCGGGCGTAGCCGCAGAGACACGAGATAGGAGCCTCTTTTGAAGCTCATCATCGCCGAGAAAAACGACGCCGCGCGTCAGATCGCCGAGCGTCTGTCCACGGGTAAACCCAAAAAGGATAAGGTGTACAACACCGCCATCTACCGTTTTGAGTGGAAGGGCGAGGAGTGCGTGACCATCGGCCTGGCCGGTCACATCCTTGCGCCCGATTTTTGCGACAGCGTGCTGTTCGATAAAAAGCTGGGCTGGTATTCGGTTACCGAGGACGGCGAGATGCTGCCGGCCGACATGCCCGATGGCCTGGCTCGTCCGCCTTACGACACCAAGCGTAAGCCGTTCCTTGCCGATGGCATCTCCATCAAGGGCTGGAAGCTTGAGAGCCTGCCCTATCTCACCTGGGCACCCGTCATTAAGCTGCCGGCTGAGAAGGAGCTCATCCGCTCGCTCAAGAACCTCGCCAAAAAGTCCGACAGCGTCATCATCGCTACGGACTTCGATCGAGAGGGCGAGCTGATTGGTTCGGACGCCCTCAACAAGGTGCGCGAGGTGGCGCCCGACTTGCCGGTCGCCCGCGCCCAGTATTCTTCGTTTACCAAGGCCGAGATCACGCAGGCCTTCGATAACCTTGTCTCGCTCGACCAGAACTTGGCCGACGCCGGCGAGAGCCGTCAGCACATCGACCTCATTTGGGGTGCGGTGCTCACGCGCTACCTGACGCTCGCCAAGTTTGGCGGCTTTGGCAACGTGCGTTCCGCCGGCCGCGTGCAGACGCCGACGCTTGCCCTGGTGGTCGAGCGCGAGCGCGAGCGCATGGCGTTTGTGCCCGAGGACTATTGGCAGATCCGCGGCATGGGCGCCGCACAGGGTGCTGCCGAGGACGACCGCTTTAAGATCGCTCACAAGACGGCGCGTTTTACTGACAAGGACGCTGCCGAGACAGCGTATGGTCACGTCGACGGCGCCAAGACGGCAACCGTCGCCGCGGTGACCAAGCGCTCGCGCAAGCAGCAGCCGCCCACGCCGTTTGCGACCACCTCGCTGCAGGCTGCCGCCGCAGCCGAGGGCATCTCGCCTGCGCGTACCATGCGTATCGCCGAGTCCCTCTACATGGCGGGCCTCATCAGCTACCCGCGTGTCGACAACACCGTGTATCCCGCGACGCTCGATTTGGGCGCCGTGGTGAGTGACCTGGCAAAGATCAACCCGGCGCTGGCGCCCGTGTGCAAAAAGGTACTCGCTGGTCCCATGAAGCCCACGCGCGGTAAAGTCGAGACCACCGACCACCCGCCTATCTACCCCACGGGCGAGGGCGATCCGTCCACGCTCGACGGCGGCCAGCGCAAGCTCTACGACCTCATCGCCCGTCGCTTCCTGGCGACGCTTATGGGTCCCGCGACCATCGAAAACACTAAGCTCGAGCTCGACGTGAACGGTGAGCCGTTCGTGGCTTCGGGCGATGTGCTCGTGACCCCGGGTTTCCGCGAGGCCTACCCGTATGGCCTTAAACGCGACGAGCAGATGCCGCCGCTGGAGCAGGGCGATACGGTCGACGTATTCGACATTAAGCTCGAGGCCAAGCAGACCGAGCCGCCCGCGCGCTACAGTCAGGGCAAGCTCGTGCAGGAGATGGAGAAGCGCGGCCTGGGCACCAAGTCCACGCGCGCGAGCATCATCGAGCGCCTGTACGCCGTGCGCTACCTCAAAAACGATCCCGTGGAGCCGAGTCAGCTGGGCATCGCCATCATCGATGCACTGACGCAGTTTGCCCCGCGCATCACGAGCCCCGATATGACCAGCGAGCTCGATGGCGACATGACCCGTGTGGAGCGCGGCGAGGATACCGAAGAGCATGTCGTGACGCACTCGCGCGCGCTGCTGGCTGGCGTGCTCGATGAGCTGCTCAAGCACACGCAGGAGCTGGGCGACGCCATCAGCGACGCCGTCACGGCCGATGCGCGCGTGGGCGCTTGCCCCAAGTGCGGCAAAGACCTGGTTATGAAGACGAGCGCCAAGACCCGTGGCAGCTTTATCGGCTGCATGGGCTGGCCCGACTGCGATGTGACCTATCCGGTGCCGAGCGGCGTCAAGGTGAGCCCGCTCGAGGGCGAGGCAGCCGTGTGCCCCGAGTGCGGCGCGCCGCGCATTAAATGCCAGCCGTTCCGCCAGAAGGCCTTCGAGATTTGCGTGAACCCCACGTGCCCCACCAACTACGAGCCCGACCTTAAGGTGGGCGAGTGCAAGGTGTGTGCCGAGGCCGGACGCCATGGCGACCTGATCGCACACAAGAGCGAGAAGAGCGGCAAGCGCTTTATCCGCTGCACCAACTACGATGACTGCGGCGTGAGCTATCCTCTGCCGGCGCGCGGTAAGCTCGAGGCGACGGGTGAGACCTGCCCCGAGTGCGGCGCCCCCATCGTGGTGGTCAACACGGCGCGCGGCCCGTGGCGCATCTGCGTGAACATGGACTGCCCGACCAAGGAGAAGAAGCCCACCCGCGGTCGCAAGACCACGACCAAGGCGAGCACGGCCAAGAAGACGACGGCGGCAAAGAAGACTGCTGCCAAGAAGACGACCGCGAAGAAGTCGACTGCCAAGAAAGTAGCCTCCGACAAGTAACGGCGCGGTCGAAACATTGCCTAAAAAACGAGCGAGGACCCCACGATCCTCGCTCGTTTTTTTGACCGGCAGTTTAGGAACGTCCCTTACTGCCGGCAGTTTAGGAACGTCCCTAACTGCCGGCTCGGGAACGACAAAGCGCTAGTTCACTTCGACGGGTTTGGCGCCGGGGTAGCGCTCCTCAAAGTCTAGGCGGTACTTATTGTCATTGGTGCCCGCCACGTTGTCGCGCGACAGCGGCGCCACGATCTCATTCTTGTGATCCGCAGGCTTGGTGTATTTCAGG
>CALDBJ010000081.1 GCA_937937835.1 uncultured Collinsella sp. | reverse complement strand
TCGGACGTACATGGAACAAATTCCCCTTCCCCGCGCTCGTCACCCTCGCCTACCTGGTGCTCGGCATTGCCTACGGCACATGGGCTACGGGACTCTTCCTCGTTTTTTTGATTCCCGTCTATTACGCGCTTGGCGACTTTATCGACCAACGCCACTTATCTAAGCTGATCGATGTCGTCTATTCGGTCAGTGCCGAGGCATGGTTCCTCTACATGTGGCTCTGTCTGGGGCAACCCCATCCCGCCTGGGTAATTCTCATCACCATCCCGGTCGTAAAAGCACTCATGCGTTGGTGCCGTAAACGATGGAAGCATCGCGAACGAGCCTAAACCATCCCAGCCCGACGGCAGCACCCAACTAGTACCCCCCCGCCCCTCCCTCCTAAGTTGCGGTGATATAGTTCCGGTTTTAGCCTTGAGTAGTCGAATTTAGGAACTATTCCACCGCAACTTACGAATGATCGGAGCGGCTACAGCACAAGCGTCGGCGTTCGTTTGATGGTCCGCCACGAAAAGGGCCTATCTACTACGTTTAACTCGATGGGGCCAACCATGACCGCCTTTTTCGAAAATCGACAGGCCTTCTACCTGCGGTTTTATTTTTCGTTTTCCCGGCATGGTTGAGGGTATCCAATTAAACGTAGTAGATAGGCCCGTTTTGTGGCATACGACCCATTCAAGCCCAATCTCGAAGGCTAAAGAGAGCCTCTCATCCGCACCTGCGAGCGAAAACCAAATAAAATGAAAGGCAAATGGAAAGCCCGTTTGACGAGCGGAGAACATATGCGCGACGTAACCGAAAGCGACTGGAAGCTGTTTAAGAAAATGCTTCCTCAATGGCAAGAACGTTATATGGAAAAGCTCATCGGCCAGTACGTTGAGATGCTGAACGGCGACAGCGAAGCGTCCAGTAGATTTTGGGCACTAGAAGAGCGCCTCAATAGAGACAAGCTGTCCTCAGGCGTAATTGCAAACGACATTCGCCGCAGCACAATGCACCGCGAGATAGCCAATTTGCTTATCGACAGCGTGATCACCCTTGACGACCTTGACGGTTTTACCGAAGACATTAAGAGCTATGCGCAACACTGGATTGGCCAGTAAGAGCACTGAACGACAGACATCCCCAGCAAAACGGGGCAAACGCTGGGCCACCTAATGGTTGTCCGGCGTTTGCCCAGATAAAACCTGCCAAAATAAACCTGTCCCTTTTTGGCAGGTTACTCGGCGCTCTTGAGGGCGCCGACCATGTCGATCTTGTTGAGCGTTCGATTGGTGGCAAGGTTGACGATAAACGTAAAGGCAAAGGCCAGCAACACGGATAGCACGTAGCTCAGCGGCTCGACCTCAACATCAAAATACAGCGACGGCATCTGCAGGATGTACGTAAAACTCTCGGCCAGCAAGCCGCCTAGCGGTACGCCCAGTGCGGCGCCAATCGCCGTGAGGATCAACGTCTCCTTGTTGACGTAGTGGTGCACCTCGCCGCGACGGAAGCCCAACACCTTAATGGTCGCCAGCTCGCGCTCGCGCTCGGAGATATTCGTGTTGGACAGCGTAAACACCACCACAAACGACAGGCACGCCGCCATAAAGGTCACGAGCACCACGACCGAATTGATAATCGTAAAGTTCGCCTCATAGTTTTCCCAATGCTCGGCCGTACTCGAAATCGTAAGCCAACCGTCACTCTTAAGAATCTTGCTAAACGCAATCTGGTCGGCCGACGAACCCTTGAGCAGTGCAAAGATGCCGTTAAGACGCGCGCTTCGGCCGAACGTGCGCTCATAGGTGCCCTGCGTCATGTAAAGCGTGTTGCCCAGATAGTTAAGCGAAATGTCGCTGACTTTGACCTTGGCAACATTGAGCGACGAATCCTGGACGTGAGCCGTATCGCCCGGCTGAATCCCCAGCACCAGCTGTGAACTTTTGCTCAGATACACGTCTCCGTCACGCAAAGGCAGCGGTTCTTTGGACTCATCCTCCAGACGCACGTAATCGCCCAAGTCACTCGTGCGGTCATCGGGCACCACGATCAGCTGCACAGTCTCGCTCTTGCCGCCAAATGTAAAGGTGACGTTGTCGGTCATAATCGGCAGCGTCGAAGTCACGGTCACGTTGGAATCATTGGACGCGCTGCGCCCATCCAATGCCGCGCACGTCTGTGAAAAATCGTCGGGATTGGCGACCGCCAGCAGATCGTAGCGCGTGACGTGGCCGTACTGCTTGGGCGACAGCGCGACCGACGTATCACGAATGCCCATGCCGCAAATTACAAGCGCTGTGCAGCCCGCGATGCCAAAGATGGTCATAAAGGCGCGCTTTTTGTAGCGGAATAGGTTGCGTGCAGCGACCTTGTTTAAGAAGCCCATGCGGCGCCAGATAAAGCCGATATGCTCGAGCAGAATGCGCGAGCCGGCGCGCGGGGCCTTGGGACGCATAAGCGAGGCTGGGGTCTCGGACATCTCGTGGCGGCAGGCGATAATCGTAGCGCCCACCACGCCCACGGCAAACAGCGCCACCGACACGAGCGACGACACGATGTCGTACGAAAGCAGCATCTGGGGCAGCGAGTACATGTCGTCGAACACCGTAAACAGGAACAGCGGCAGGCCCACAAATCCGATGATGTTGCCGAGCACGCCGCCGATCAGACACGCCCACAGCGAGTAGTCCACGTATTTGGACAGAATACGCCCACGTGAATAGCCGAGCGCCTTGTACAGGCCAATAAGCGTGCGCTCCTCCTCGACCATGCGCGTAGCGGTGGTAAGGCTGATGAGCACGGCGACGATAAAGAAGATAAACGGGAACACCGTGGCGATGGCCTCAATTGACGAGCTATCGCTTTCCACGCTCGAGTAGCTTGCGATATTGCCGCGGTCCTGGATGTACCACGTACATTCGCCTAGATCGGAAAGCTCGGCGCGGGCATCGGCGAATTGTTGGTTGGCGGCGGCGCGGCGCTGGTCCAACTCGGCCTGAGCTTGGACGCGCTCCTCGCTGCCCTCGGCCATACGGTCGATGTTGCCCTGTTCAATCCCAAAGAGCATATTCGCCTGGCGTTCGGCCGCATCTAAGCTTGCCGGCGTGTCAACCGTCAACTCCTGAGCACGTGCCTTCTCACGCTCCTCGCGGATCTTCTCGATATTGCCCTTGACCTCGTTGATCTTTGTCGTGTAGGCGTCCGAATAGGAGCTGAGGCTCTTGGCTCCCTCGACGATCACGTGGACCGAGGAGTAGGAAGAAGATGTCGCGGCGTCCTCGTTCACATAGAACTTATAGTCCGCAGCCGAAGCAGCGCGAAAGGCGTTGACTGTCGAGTCGGAGCTCACGTCGGTGGGATCGAGGACCTCGGCCGTAATGGTGTAATCGCCCGCGGCAAACTGGTCCTTGGCACTTTGGTTCGACGAGCTCGCGTCATTGGCGGCAAAACTCACCGTATCGCCGAGCTTTTTGCCCGAAGCCTTCAGGAACTTCGAAGTCACCGCGACCTCATCGGCGCTCTCGGGCAAATCACCGCTCACCAGCACCGGTTGATCGATATTCTCCTTGGAAAGACTTTGCACGATCACGCGCTCGCGTGTTGTGCCCACGGCGGTGTAGGCGGTCTCGGTGTGGATACCCTCGGCCGTCTCGACGCCGTCGACCTCTTGGATAGCCGCAAGATCGTCGCGCGTAAGGCCATAGGTCGACTGCACGTTAATGTCATAGACATTCTGCTGGTCAAAATAGGCGTCGACCGAATCGCGCAAATCTTCGCAGCCTGCCTTAAGACCGCACATCACGCTCACGCCAAGCGCGGTGATGACCACGATAGACAAGAAGCGCTTAAGACTGCCGCGGATTGTACGGTAGATGCCACGGCGAAAAACCGTCGGCACCATATCGTTTGAGCTCTGAGCGGTGCGGTAGGTCGCAAACTCCCGGTCGCGACCCGCGCGCTCCGTATCGTGGTTTTGGCTGTTTTGGCGGTCCTGGTCCATGGGCGCTACCACTCGATCGTCTCGATAGGCACGGGATTTTGCTGGACCGTCTCGCTCTCCACGCGACCACTCTTAAAGCGGATCAGGCGATCGGCCATGGGCGCGAGCGCGGAGTTGTGCGTGATGATGATGACCGTAATGCCCTGCTTGCGGCAGGTATCCTGCAGCAGCTGCAAGATCTGCTTGCCGGTTTTATAGTCGAGCGCGCCCGTGGGCTCGTCGCATAAAAGAAGCTTGGGGTTCTTGGCCAGTGCGCGGGCAATGGACACGCGCTGCTGCTCGCCGCCCGAAAGCTGCGCGGGGAAGTTGGCGAGGCGCTCGCCCAGGCCAACCTGGCGAAGCGTCTGTTCGGCATCGAGCGAATCGGGGCAGATCTGAGCTGCAAGCTCAACGTTTTCGAGCGCCGTCAGGTTGGGAACCAGATTGTAGAACTGAAAGACAAAGCCGACGTCGGCGCGGCGGTACTCCACAAGCTGCGCCTCGTTGGCAGAGCTCACGTCGCGCCCGTCCACTGTCACGGAGCCGGAGGTTACCGTATCCATGCCGCCTAGGATGTTGAGCGCCGTAGTCTTGCCGGCGCCCGAAGCGCCCAGGATAATGGCGAGCTCACCGCGTTCAACGGTAAAGCTCGCGCCGTCGAGCGCGTGAATGCGGGCATCGCCCTCGCCGTACGCCTTGATGACATCTTTGAATTCGATATAAGCCATCGATTAATTCCCATCTGGTCGGATAACTCTTTAGTATTACCCATTTCACGCCGACCAAAAAGGGACAGGTTCATTTTGGCAGGTTTTATATGGGGAAACGGGGAGCGCAGGCAAGCGCCGGGAAGGCAGAGAAATCATCGACGGGGTCAGGCCGACCGCCAAACACAACGCACGCATCTCTATCTGTCAGCAAAATCATTCGAACAGCTGTTCGTTTCTATGATATGATTCCGTTATCTAAGCAGGCCAATACGCAGAAAGGCGGCCAACATGGCGTTCGACTTTAAGAAGGAATGCAAGGAGCTCTACAAACCTGCAAGCAAGCCGAATATCGTAACTGTCCCGCCTATGAGCTACGTTGCCGTTCGCGGCAAGGGCGACCCAAATACCGAAGGTGGCGAGTATCAAAACGCCCTGCCGCTGCTTTACGGAATCGCCTATACCGTCAAGATGTCGAAGAAAGGCTCAAGGAGTATCGAGGGCTATTTCGACTTTGTGGTACCGCCGCTCGAGGGTTTCTGGTGGCAAGACTCCCCGAGCGGCGACATCGATTATGTACGCAAGGACGATTTCAACTTTATCTCGTGCATCCGCCTACCCGATTTCGTCACCCGAGATGACTTTGACTGGGCAGTCGTGGAAGCCACGGCCAAAAAGAAACTGGACTTTTCCGCCGTCGAGCTGCTTAAAGTTGACGAGGGTCTCTGCGTTCAATGCATGCACACCGGGCCCTACGACAACGAACCGGCGACCGTAGACGCTATGCATGAATACACGACCGAGCAGGGCTATGTCCCCGACTTCTCAGATACCCGTTTACATCACGAAATCTATCTTTCCGATCCACGCAAGTGTGCGCCGGAGAAACTTAAGACTGTGGTTCGTCATCCTATCAAGCGCGCTGAATAGCGTGGAGCGTCATTTCACGCGCTGGGTTTTAAGCCAGCCAACCAGCCGCCTCCTAGGCCGTCCGGTAATTATCTTGACGCGGCCCGTCGCATCTTATAAGTTTGTTTTGCTAAAGCTGGAAAGCCTCTCAACGATGCGCAACTCCAGCTCTTTTTATATCAAGAGGGCAAGTGTCGGAAAGCAAAATGTCAGAAAGCAACGCTTCGAGCAGAAGCAAACGCCTGCCCAACACCTATAGCGGTCTCGTGCTCATGGGTGCCGTCGGGATCCCCGTCGGCGTTATCGTCGGCGCCATTTGTGCCCTCTTTGGTCGCGTGCTTCTGGCGATTGGCGCCTTCCGCGACGAGCACATCACCCTGCTCCTTCCCTTCCTCGCCCTCATGGGCTTGGCCATCGTATGTGCCTACCGCACCTGAGGCAAAGGCACCGAACGCGGCATGAGCTTAGTATTCGACGTAGGTCACGAACGCGAGGACGCCATCTCCCCGCGTTTGGTGCCGCTCATCATGCTGAGCACGTGGGGAACGCACCTCTTTGGCGGCAGCGCGGGACGCGAGGGCGTGGCCGTGCAGATCGGTGCAACCGTCTCACACTGGATCGGCCGGCGTCTACCTTTCCGAGACCCCGGCAACACGTTTTTGCTTATCGGCATGGCTGCCGGCTTTGCTGGACTCTTTCGAACGCCGCTCGCCGCCACGGTCTTTGCTATCGAAGTACTGGTCGCAGGACGCATGGAATACCGCGCGCTGTTTCCCGCGCTTACGGCCTCACTCGCAGCAAGTATGACCTCCGGCGCCCTGGGGCTCGAGAAGTTCGAGGTCGCCGTTACCGCCTCGTATGCGCTCGACCTCCCCGGTCTTGGACGGCTGGCACTGTTGGGCATCGCGTTTGGTATGGTGGGCGGCGCCTTTGCCTGGTGCCTTGCACATGCCAAAACACTTGCGGCGCGGCTGCTCCCCAACCCCTATGCACGCATCGCCGTTATGGGCATCGCGTTATCGGCGATTCTGTTCGCACTATGGCAGGGTCGATACTGCGGGCTTGGCACCAATCTGATATCCGCGGCGCTCGACGGTGACGGCAAGGTCGCCATCATACCTTGGGACTGGGCACTCAAATTCGCACTCACCATTACCACGCTTGCCGCAGGATATCAGGGTGGCGAGGTGACGCCGTTGTTCTCCATCGGAGCCAGCCTGGGTGTCGTACTCGCCGGGATTCTCGGCATGCCCGTCGAGCTCTGCGCCTCACTGGGCTACGCAGCCGTCTTTGGCAGCGCCACCAATACGCTGCTCGCACCCATCCTTATTGGCTGCGAAGTCTTCGGCTTTGGTAACTTGCCGATGTTCATTATTGTCTGCGTTGTGGCTTACCTGTTCAACATGGATAAGTCCATCTACGCCCTGCAGGAGCGGGCGTAGATCGATGTCCAGGCAGGTGGTCTCAGCCGGAAACGGCGTCCCACTCTGAGGCTGTATTCCGGGACACGGTTTCCGCTTGGAACGCCATTCGGAAAGCGCATCCCGCTTTAAAACGGAATTCCGGGACGTAGTTTCCGTCTGAGCCTCCATTCGGAAAGCATGTCCCGTTCTTTCACGGCATCTTGGCTATGCAAAGCGCTCGAGTGTTACTCCTCGTACGCGCCCTCAAGCCGCAGCAGCCACTCCTTGCGATCAAGCCCGCCGGCATATCCGTTGAGCGATCCGTCGGCCGCCACCACGCGATGGCACGGCACAATAATCGAAATGGGATTGCGTGCAACCGCGGCCCCCACGGCACGGGGAGACACAACGGGTGCCTCGTTTCCCGGTACACGATGTCGAGCCGCAACACGCTGGGCGATCTCACCATACGTAGCGACCTCGCCACGCGGGATTGAAAGCAGCTCAAACCAAACCTCGCGCTGAAACGCCGTACCAATCATATGCAACGGCGGCGTAAACCGAGGCTCCTGCCCCGCAAAATAAGCATTCAGCCAAGCCCAAGAACGCTCAAGCACCGAAGATGCCGCACCATTTGCGGGACTTACCGACGACATGCCACCGGTACCGGAAACCGCGTCGGTGCCTTCAATATGTTCGGGATCTTCTTTGAGAAGCGTGGAGCCAAAGTGCTCCTGCCCCTCAAACCAAAGCCCCGTCAGACCGCGGCCATCAGCGGCAAGCAGAATCTCGCCCAAAGGCGAAGCAAACGTCGTCGTGACCACCAGCGGCTCCTTTCAAAACTCCGCAACATAATACCGCGAATTGTGCAGACAACCCCAATCGACCCCAAAGTCACCCAAGGCAGTAGGCGCGCAGCGCCGCATCTGCCGCACGACCCCAAAGTCCCCGCAGGCAGCAGGCGCAAAGCGCCGGGGCCGCCGCCGGGACTAGGGCCCGCAACAGCCACGTGCCCCCCACATCAGCCCAGCGGCCCCAACCAACAACGGCCCCATCGCAGGTCGCTTGCAGCAGCGTCACCGCAGGCGGGGGCCGGGCTTAGCTTTCAGAACACTCCACAGACCAGTGTGGCGCCTTGTCCGCGGCTCCGAAGGAGCAGGACAAGGCGCCACACATGGTCGAGGACGTTCTGAAAGCTAAGCCCGGCCCCCGTCGGACAGGTCCACCGCTACTCGCAGAGCAGCTTAGCGATCTGGACGGCGTTGGTTGCCGCGCCCTTACGGATTTGGTCGCCGCAGCACCAGAAGGTGATGCCACGCGCGGCCTCGGGGTTCGAGATGTCGCGGCGTACGCGACCGACCCAAATCAGGTCCTGGTCGGAGGTGTCCATCGGCATGGGGAAGCGGTCGTGCGCATCCTCGGCGCCCATGTCGTCAACGAGCTTCACGCCCGGAGCGGCAGCCAGCGCAGCGCGGGCCTCTTCCACCGTGATGTCGCGCTCAAACTCGAGCGTAATGCTCTCGGAGTGCGAACGCAGCACCGGCACGCGCACACAGGTGCAGTTCACGCGCAGCTCGGGCAGGTGCATGATCTTGCGGCCCTCGTTTTGCAACTTCATCTCCTCGGAGGTAAAGCCCTCCTCCTTGACGCCGCCAATCTGCGGAATCAGGTTGCTCGCCAGCTGGGCGGCAAAGGCGCGCGGCTCGGGAATCTCCTCGTCACGGCCCAGAGCGGCCAGCTGAGCCTCGAGCTCGGCCATACCGGGCGCGCCAGCGCCCGAAGCTGCCTGATACGTGGACACGATCATACGCTTCACGCCGGCAAGCTGGTGCAGTGGCCAGGTGGGAACCAGGCCGATGATAGTCGCGCAGTTGGGGTTGGCAATCAGGCCGTGGTGCCACTCAATGTCATCGGCATTGATCTCGGGCACGACCAGCGGCACCTCGGGATCCATGCGGAAGGCGTGGCTGTTATCGACTACGACGGCGCCGCGCTTGACGGCCTCAGGCAGCAGCTCCTTGGCGATATCGTCGCCGGCGGCGCCGAGTACGATGTCGCAGCCCTCAAAGGCCTCGGGGCAAGCCTCCTCAATCACAACCTGCTCGCCGCGGAACTCAACGGTCTTGCCTGCAGAGCGCGCGCTCGCTAGCAGCTTGAGCTTACCGACCGGAAACTCCTGCTCGTTGAGGCACTCGAGCATCTGGGTGCCCACGGCTCCCGTGGCGCCCAAAATAGCAACCGTGTACTGTTTCATGCTTCCCCCTTTAAAGGTTGTGGCTATCGCCCGCACGCCAAGCAGGCCGAATATTGTTGCCAGTGTATACAAGAACGGGGCGGACACGAAACCCGCCCCGTCGAAACGAAACCGAAATGAAACGCCCCACCGTAGATTTATGAGACATGTCCCAAAAATGCACCGGGATGGCAGCTACTTGCGGAGCGCGTCCAGAGCGGGATCGACCGGCGCGGGAGCCTCCAGGTCGGAGACCTTCACGATACCGTTCTCGTCGGAGAAAGCACGGTAGATGGTCTGAATCGCCAGATCAAAGTCCTTCTCCTCCACGCCGATGATGATGTTGATCTCGTCGCAGCTCTGCGAAATCATACGCACACTCACGCCGGCCTGGCCAAGCATGCCAAACAGGTGGCCAGAGATGCCGGCACGACCGCGCAGGTTGCGACCAACGGTCGCGATAAGCGCCAGGCCCTCGACAACCTCGATCTCGAGCGGCTCGACCTCCTGCTGAATGTCGCCCACGAGCGAGTACAGCGAGTCGTGCACGTCCTGCTCCTGCACCACGGCGCCAAAACGGTCGACACCGGTGGGCATGTGCTCGACGGAAACGTCATAGCGCTCGAAGACCGAAAGCGCACGGCGCATAAAGCCGACACGGGGCTTGGTGCGGTCGCGGGCAACGTTGATGGCGACAAAGCCGCGCTTGCCGGTCACGCCGGTAATGATGGGCTCCGCCTCGCCCTCATCAGCTGTCTCGCTAATGATGGTGCCGGGGTCCTGCGGCGCATTGGTGTTCTTGATGACCAGCGGAATGCCTGCCTCGCGCACGGGGAACACGGCCTCCTCGTGCAGGACACTTGCGCCCATGTACGAAAGCTCGCGCAGCTCCTCGTAGGTAACGCGCGCAATGGGCTGAGCCTCGGGAACAATACGCGGATCGGCAGAATAGAAGCCCGAGACGTCAGTCCAGTTCTCGTAAAGGTCGGCGCCCAGGCACTTAGCCAAGATCGAGCCCGAGATATCGCCGCCGCCACGATCGAGCAGCTTGATCTGACCCTCACGCGTCGCGCCGTAGAAACCGGGCATAACAAAGCCGCCCTGCTGACCGTACTCCTGCACCAGCTCGGAGGTGCGATTCATGCTGAGCGTACCGTCGTGATGGAACGCCACAACCGTCGCGGCGTCCAGGAACGGTAAGTCCAGGTACTCGGCCATCAGGCGGGCGGTAAAGTACTCGCCACGGCTCACAAGCTCCTCGGTGGAGTTGCCGCCCGAGCGGGCGCGCTCGGCAAAGGCCGCGAACTCCTCACGGATGGGATAGGTGAGCTCCAGCTCGTCAGCGATATCAAAATAGCGCTGGCCAATGTCCTCGAGCAGCTCCTCACACGACACGTGGTACTTAACGTGCGCATTGACCAGATAGAGCAGGTCGGTCACCTTGGTGTCGCCCTTAAAACGGCGACCGCAGGCGGAAACCACCACAAAACGGCGAGCGGGGTCGGCATCGACGATGGCCTTGATCTTCTTGAAGTGTTCGGCGTCGGCGACCGACGAGCCGCCAAACTTGGCAATCTTAATCATGGGCTGGAGGTTACCTTTCTAAAAAGCCTCTGCGAACCTATTTTGCACGCTCTGATACCATGGGTTCACCGATTGGGAACAAGGCATCCGAGGAGCAGTGTTATATGGGAACTTATCATAGTACACGAGGACGCACTTTATCGTGCTCAAGTAAGGTGGCAATCCGTACCGGCATCGCTCCCGACGGGGGTTTGTTTGTCTCGGACGAGCTCGGCACCCAGCAGGTCGATATCAGCTCGCTTGCAGATAAATCGTACTTTGAAATCGCTCAAGATGTGTTGGGAATGTTACTGAATGATTACACGGCCGAAGAAATTTCGGCGTGTGTCGACGAGGCATATCGCGGCACGTTCGCGAGTGAAGAGGTTACGCCGCTCGTCAAACTCGACGCTGCGCCGGGCGCTGACGCCCCTCAGACCTATGTGATGGAGCTCTTTGGCGGCCCCACGAGTGCCTTTAAGGACGTCGCCCTGCAGATGCTCCCCCGCCTCATGGCCCGCACTTCCGCCAAGGACGGCGGCGCCGAGCGCATCATGATCGTCACCGCCACATCGGGCGACACGGGCAAGGCAGCGCTCGCTGGCTTTGCCGACGCCCCGGGCACGGGCATCACCGTCTTTTATCCCGAAGGCAAGGTCAGTCGCGTCCAGAACCTGCAGATGTCCACGCAGGAGGGCGACAACGTCGCCGTCTGCGGCATCCGTGGCAACTTCGACGACGCCCAGAGTGCCGTCAAGCGCATCTTTGCCGATAAGGAGCTTGCCGAGCGTCTTGAAGCCGCCGGCACGGTGCTTTCGAGCGCCAACTCCATCAACGTCGGGCGCCTGGTGCCGCAGGTCGTCTACTACTTTGCCGCCTATGCGCAGCTGCTGCGCGCCGGCGCCATCGAGGCCGGCGATGCCGTGGAGTTCTGCGTGCCGACCGGCAACTTTGGCGATATCCTGGCCGGCTACTATGCCAAGCGCATGGGTCTGTCCGTCGCCAAACTCGTCGTGGCCAGCGACAAGAACAACGTGCTCGCTGACTTCCTGACCACCGGCGTTTACGACCGCAACCGCCCGTTCTTCACGACCATCTCGCCGTCGATGGACATCCTTATTAGCTCCAACCTGGAGCGTATGCTTTATTTCCTGTCCGATGGCGACTGCGAACTCGTTGCCGGCCTTATGGAGCAGCTGGCACAGACTGGTCGCTATGAGGTGCCCGCCGAGCTGCTGGCCAAGATCCAGAGTGTGTTTGGCTGCGGCTGGGCCAGCGAGGACGAGGTCCGCGCTGCTATCAAGAACTGCTGGGATGCAAACGGCTATGTGATCGACCCGCACACCGCTTGCGGCTATCACGTCTTTGAAAAGGTCGCCCCCGCCGAGGGCGCCAAGGCCCGCGTGCTGCTTTCGACCGCCAGCCCCTACAAGTTCCCGCGCGCCTGCTGCGACGCCCTGGGCCTCGACGTTCCCGAGGATGATTTTGAAGCCATGCGCGTGCTCGAGCAGGCCACCAATACGATCGCACCGGCACAGCTCGCCGAACTCGAGTCCAAGCCCGTCCGCTTCGAAGACGTCTGCGACGTCGACGAGATGACCAGCTACGTCGACTCTGCAGCAAAACGAATGAGCACCAACTAGATCCCTTATTAAGCGCCGGCGAAAGCCGGCGCACCTTCTTTTATCAGATACCCACCGGGATGATGACGAACTGACATGCGGGTCTGCCTGTTTAGTTCGTCGCGAGTTCCGCACGAGCCGGAAAGCACTTAATGTGCTTTCCGAGCGAGCCAGGACTGCCCGAGCAGCGAACTAAACAGGCAGACCGCCCAGGAGATTCCCATGATCAAGATCACCGTCCCTGCAACAAGCGCAAACCTAGGCATCGGCTACGACACCCTCGGCATGGCCGTCAGCCTCTACTCGCACTTTACCTTTGAGCGCGCCGACAAGCTCACCATCACGGGCTGCCCCGAGGAATTCCAAAACGAGAACAACCTGGTCTACGTGAGCTTTGTCGATGCGCTGGCCGCATGGGGCGAGCCGGCTTTTCCCGTCGCTATCGACATCCAGACCGACGTGCCCGTCGCCCGCGGCCTGGGTTCCAGCTCCACCTGCGTCGTCGCTGGCATCATGGCGGCCGCCGCGCTGACGGGCCACACCGTCGACCGTGCCGAGCTTGTCCGCATTGCCACCGAGGTCGAGGGCCATCCCGATAACGTCGCCCCTGCCATCCTGGGCGGTGCCGTTTGCTCCTTTACGCCGACTGATTCGCTCCCCCAGTGCCTGCGCTACGAGGTGAGCGATCGCCTGCGTTTTATTACCGTGATTCCGCCCTACGAGGTACACACGAGCGAGGCGCGCAAGGTCGTGCCGCAGGAGATTCCGCTCTCCACCGCCGTGTGGCAGATGGGCCGCATCGCCGGCATGACGCGCGGCCTGGAGACCGGCGACCTCGACCTGATTGCCGCCGCCAACGACGACCGCATCCAGGAGCCCTATCGTCGCCGTCTGATTCCCGACTACAACGCCGTGCGCGACACCTGCCTTAACGGCGGCGCTAAGACCATCTGGATTAGCGGCTCGGGCTCGACCCTCATGGCTGTGACCGACGACACCATCGTGGCAAAGTTCCTGCAGGTCAAGCTGCGCGAGCAGTTCCCCAAGTGCGATACGCATATTCTGACGTGCGACACGGAAGGCGCCCAGATCGAATACCTGTAGTCGCCGTCCCGTATACTCGCCGGGGAGGCCAGGGGGCTTT
>CALDBJ010000080.1 GCA_937937835.1 uncultured Collinsella sp. | reverse complement strand
CCGCACATGTGCGGATGAATGTGGGAGGTGTTCGGATGAAGTCGATAATCAAGGTTTTGAATAGTCGTTTAAGAACGTCCCCAATGACTAAGTTGCAGGTGACGGCGGTTGTGTTACACTAACGCTGCGTATATGACGCAAATATCTCGATACAGATCAATGATGTCCGTCGGTATTTGACGGAGCTAGACTGTTTAGCCGCCCTGAAGGTTTATGCAGGGAGCATGTGATCACAGGGCTTGAAAAGAAAGTTGAGCAAACACTGTGTCTGATCAACAGCAAGAAAACGAAATAACGACGACGCAGGCCGCTCCCGCTGCACCGGTTGCGTCGGACCAGGTCGCGGCGCCCGCGCAAACCTCGGCTCCTGAGACGCCTAAGGCTGCAACGGCTGAGAAGGCCGTGCCTGCAACTGGTGAGGAGGCTGCTCCGGCAAAGCCCAAGCGCACGCGCCGCGCGGCCAAGCCTGCCGCTGACGGCGAGGAGGTCACCAAGCCCAAGCGCCGTACCGCGCGCACGACGCGCGCCAAGCGCACCGTTGCAGCTGACTCCTCGGCGCCGATTTCCGATGAGGTCGCGCAGGCACGTGCGTTGGCGCAGATTAGCGAGGCTCAGGTGGTGCGCGCCCGCCGTCGTGCTGCCGAGCGCGAGGCCGCGGCTCTGACCGAGCTTGCAGCTCCGTCTGTGCCCGAGACGCCTGCCGCCACCGAGACCCCTGTCGCCGACCAGCCAACCGAGAAGCCGGTACCGCGCACACGCCGTCGCACGGCTGCTAAGGCCGAGCAGGTTGCCGATCAGGTAACCCCCGAGCTCGCTGAGGCTTCGGTCCGTTCCGCGGCAGGGGAGGGCACATCGCCTGTTGAGCCCGCTGCGCCTGCCGAGGCCAGCGAAGTTCCCGTTGTCGATCCGGCTTTGCGCCCGCACCGTCGCGGTCGCAAGCCCAAGGCTTTCGTCGAGGCCGAGAAGGCCGCAGCCGCAGCCGCCGCCGCTCGGGATGCTGCGGCGACCGCCGAGCCTGCAACCGCTGCCGACGCGCCCGTCCAGGATGCTACGACTTCCGAGGCCGTTTCTGCTGATGTCGAGCCCGCCGACGTCCGCCCTAGTCGCAGCCATCGTACTGCTGCTAAGCGTACGTCCAAGGCCAAGGCTGCCAAGAAGGGTGCGTCCGAGGATTCCGCCGAGACGACCGCCGATGCATCGATTGATGCCGCCGAGCCCCAGGACGTCGAACAGCCTGCGTCCGAAAAGCCCAAGCGTGGTCGTAAGAAGTCCGCTAAGGCCAAGGCGTCCGAGCAGCGGGCTGATGTCGAAGCGCAGGTCGATTCCGGCGCCGAGGCCAATGACGCCGCTGCGGCCAATGCCGACGCCGCCGCAACCGATGGCGCCGCGCCCGCCGAGGCCGAAGACGGCGCTCGCCCCAACCGTCGCCAGCACAAGCGCAACGAGGAGCGCAACGAGCGCAAGGACGAGCGCAACAACGACCGTCGCAACCGCCAGCGCGATCGCAAACAGCGCAACAAGGAGCGCAACGCCGCCCCCACCGAGCCCACGCTTTCGCGCGAGGAGCTCGCTGCCATGAAGGTCGCCGAACTGCGCGAGAAGGCCAAGGGGTTCGAGATCGAGACGACCGGCAAGAAGAAAGCCGAGCTCGTCGAGGAGATCTACGTCACCGCCGCGAAGGCCGAGGGCTTCCGCGACATCAAGGGCATTCTGCAGATTCGCCCGGACAGCTCCGGCATCATCCACGCCCATGGCTACATGAAGTCCAACGACGACGCCTTCGTGCCCGCCTACCTCATCCGCTCCGCGCGTCTGCGCACGGGCGACGTCATCGAGGGCTCGCTTCGTCCTTCGCGCGGCGGCGACAAGCGCGCCGGCCTCGCCAAAATCACGACCGTCAACGGTCTAGACCCCGAGCAGATTCGCAACCGCCCCAAGTTCGGTGACCTCACCCCGGTCTATCCCAACGAGCCGCTGCGCATGGAGCATGGCAAGGATTCCATTACCGGTCGCGCCATCGACATCGTGTCGCCGATCGGCAAGGGTCAGCGTGGCTTGATCGTGTCCCCGCCCAAGGCCGGCAAGACCACGATCCTCAAGAAGATCTGCCAGTCTATCTCGATTAACAACCCCGAGGTGCACCTCATCTGCCTGCTCGTCGACGAGCGCCCCGAAGAGGTTACCGATATGCAGCGTTCCATCAAGGGCGAGGTTGTGGCGTCGACCTTCGATATGCCCGCCGACAACCACACTCGTGTGGCAGAGCTCGTCATCGAGCGCGCCAAGCGCATCGTGGAGCTGGGCGGCGATGTCGTGGTGGTGCTCGACTCCATCACGCGTCTTGCCCGCGCCTACAACTTGGCGGCGCCCGCCTCAGGCCGCATCCTTTCGGGCGGCGTCGATTCGGCGGCACTGTATCCGCCCAAGCGCTTCCTGGGCGCAGCCCGCAATATCGAGAACGGTGGCTCGCTCACCATCCTGGCCTCTGCCCTCATCGACACCGGCTCCAAGATGGACGAGGTCATCTTTGAGGAGTTCAAGGGCACCGGCAACATGGAGCTCAAGCTCGACCGCGACCTGGCCGACCGCCGCATCTTCCCGGCTATCGACCCCGTTGCCTCCGGTACGCGTAACGAGGACCTGTTGGTTGACGAGCAGATGCGTCCGTTTGTCTTTGGCCTGCGTCGCATTCTTGCCGGCATGAACAACACCGAGCGCGCAGCTGCGTCGTTTATCAAGGGTCTTAAGGGCACCAACACCAACCAGGAGTTCCTGGTGCGTTCGGCCAAAAAGCACAGCGACTACGAGCAGACGTTCTAGGTTGTCATCCACACGCAGCGATAGCCATCAATGCGATAAAGGGTCGGGGCTTGCGCCTCGGCCTTTTTCATATCGCCGCTCCGCACTTATTTTTGACCATAAGACTGGCAAGCAGCAGGTTTCCCGTTTCAATCCGACATCGTCGCTTGCAATCGACAGGGCGGTTTCGCATAATAGCTTTTAAGCTTCGCGACGGATAACGCAGATGAAACGAACCATATACCGTTGCTTTGGGGCATAGCCCCGCTTCATCTTCTCTCGCGCAGCCAACTGAATGATGCGATTTGGGTGCTGGAAGATGGGGAGAGCTCATGGCTTCTTCTGATGCAACACAACGAGCAGTCCTTGCCGGACTTTCGTGCGGGATCGGCCTTGCCGCTCCCGTGGTTATGTATGCCGCGACGCTGCCGTTTTCGTCTGTGAACGAGACGGTCGTGGCGGGTGCGGTTCCCTTCGCCGTGGGCGCGGTGGCGGGCGTGGGCATCTATGCCGCCTCGCTGGGTATCTCCGAGTATCGTGCGCAGCGTGAAGAGCGTCTGTTCCAGCCCGATGCCATGGGCGGTGCCGCCAATCTCAATCAGCATCAAAGCGAGTTCAAGACCGCCTCGATTTCAGCTCAGCAGCAGGATGCGACTCCTTACGCTGCGGCTTCTGATTCTCAGGCTCAGGCGGAGCAGTCTACCTCGGCATTCCTTTCCGGCCTGACTGGTGCGTTCCAGCGCCGTCATGCCGATGATGGTGTCCCTACCATCGCTCGAGCCGCAGATGCTATGGACGAGGACGAGGCTTGGTCCATGATCGACAGTATGCTTGACGACGATTCGTCGGTGAGCTGCGACCCTGCACACTCGCGCGACGTCTATCAAGTCGCCATCGACGAGCTCACCAACGGCGGGCAGACCGGCTCCTTCAATCGCGACGACATCGCCGCCGCGGCACGCGCCGTGTCTGGCTCCCAGGCCGCCCCTGCGGGCAGCACGGCGGCTTTCGTGGCACTCGTCGCCAACGCGGCAGCCAATAACGCCTACAGCGCTACCTCGGCGGACGCGAACGCTTCTGCCGACAATTCGTACGTTGATGAAGCCATGGCCGCGGACGAGGAGGCCGTTGCCGCCCGCCGTGCCGCCGAAAGCTCGCTGTGGGGCGCTCCTGCCCAGCAGCAGGCGGCTGAGGCTGCGCCGTACAATGTAAACCTCGCCAGCATGCCTATCATCTCCGGTGCCGCGGATATCGATTTCGATGACCTCGATGAGCCTGCAGCCATCACCGCATCGATTGATGCCCAAGATCGCATCGACACCGGCGACCTTCCGGATGCCTCACTCGAGGTTGATGTCCCCATGGCTGATTACTCGGGCCACGAGGACATGTGGGCCGCCGCCACCGCGATTCTGGATGAGATTGACGAGCCTGCTCCTGTTGCAGCCCCCGCTCCCGTCGCTGCCCCTCAGCCTGCTGCCCCCGCCTATGTCGGCCGTCACAGCGCTGTGTTCCCCGAGGATACTGCCCGTATCTCGCGCGAGAGCATCGAGCGGGCCGAGGCTATTGCCGCCGGCATTATGGAAAACCGTCGTCACGAGCGCGTCAATCAGATCCTCGAGGAAGAGATCGAGCGCCTGCAGTCCTCTACCGCCAAGCGTACGGGCCGTGCCTATCTGAGCGTTATCGAGGGCGGTACCGCCAGCTTCGCGCCGCTCCGCGCGGAGGCATAACTTCTGCATGGTTAAGATCAATCGAAAATGGGCGGTTGTAACCTGCCTGATGGCGCTCTTGATCTGGGGCAATTCGCTGGTTCCCGGCTCGGGGTCGGGCTCGCTGAGCCTGACGGTCATGGAAGCTATCCGCGGTTTCCTGCACGGCGTGGGACTTCCATATGAATGGGTGACCAACTTTGTTGTTCGCAAGTGCGCGCATTTTACCGAGTATATGGTGCTCGGCATCTTGGCAACGCACGCCTTTGATTTTGAGGGCCGGCGCACCTTTGACGTGCTGCTGCCCACGGCGGTGTTCCTGCTGCTGATTCCTTCGATCGACGAGACGATTCAGCTCTTTGTGCCGGGACGCGCCGGCATGATCACCGATGTGATGATCGACTACTGTGGAGCGGCAACGGGCGTTGTGCTCCGATATCTACTACAATCGCTCATATGTGCCAAAAAGGCCGCCTAGGACGTATGTTTGGTCCTAGGCGGCCTTTTTTATTTGAGGACTTATATGAGGCGTGGTGGCGTCGTTCCGTAGGTCGGATTTGCCGGGCGCGCCACGCCCTGTGGGTGCGTCTGCTACTGAAGCGCCTGTGCGCCCAGGGCCAGGCAGCCCATAATGCCCTGTTTGCCCTCGAGGCTGTTGTTGACGATGTAGTTATCGATGTCGTTGACCTCGGGCGTGACGATATAGCCGTTGAGCATCTCGGCACACTTTTTGCGTGCGAGCGGCACGATGGGGGTGTGGTCGGCCACACCGCCGCCGATGATGATCTTTTGCGGCGCGTAGCACAGCGTGTAGGTCATGAGCGCCTGTGCCAGATAGCCCGCGAGCAGGTCCATGGCCTCTGGGTCATCGGCCATGTCTCCGGCGCTCTTGCCATCCCAGCGCTTTTTAACGCCGGGGCCGGCGATGAGGCCCTCGAGGCAGTTGTCATGGAAGGGGCAAGCGCTATGCTCGCCGATGGTGTCGCGCGGGTCGCGCGTGACCAGGATGTGGCCGGCCTCGGGATGCATCATGCCGTGTACGAGCTTACCGCCCGAGAGCACGCCGGCGCCCACGCCGGTGCCGATGGTCAGGTAGACCACGTCGGTGAGGCCCTGGGCGCAACCAAAGGTGACCTCGCCCAAGCAGGCAACGTTGACGTCGGTGTCGTAGCCACAGGGAATATTGAGCTCGTTTTGGATGGTGCCCAGCAGATCAAAGTAGCGCCATGCCGTTTTGGGCGTCTCCAGGATCTTGCCGTATTGGGGCGACGCGGGGTTGACTGCGGTGGGGCCAAAGGCGCCGATGCCCAGCGCGGTGATGCCCTTGTCGGCAAACCATGCATTGACGGCCTCAACGGTCTCCTGCGGGGTCGTGGTCGCGATCTGCTCACGCTCCAGGACCGTACCGTCTGCATAGCCCGTGGCGCAGACCATCTTGGTGCCGCCGGCCTCGAGCGCTCCGATAAGCTGCTGTTCTGCCATAGTATTCCTCTCTCTGGGACGAGTTGCTCCGTGACTAGAGTATAGGGCTCTAAACTATTTAAGAAAGCGTTATAAAAAGAAGCCTCGCAACGCGGCGGGCGGTGCGGGGCTTCTTTGGTTGCTTTAGTTGCCGGGCCGTCCTTACCCGCGCGGCTTGATTTTATCACGTAGCGACTTGAGGTTCTCCAGCGCCGCGTTAAGCGTCTCGTCTCGCTTGGCAAAGTGGAAACGAATCAGATGGTTGACGGGCTCGCGGAAGAAGCTCGAGCCGGGCACGGCGCCCACGCCCACCTTTGAGGCCAGGTCCTTGCAGAACTCGAGGTCGCTGTCGTAGCCAAACTCAGAGATATCCATCATCACGTAGTAGGCGCCCTGCGGTACGTTGTGCTTAAGTCCGATACTATCGAGCCCTTGGCAGAACAGGTCGCGTTTGGCGGTATAGAGGTCAAGGACCTCATCGTAATAGCTGCCGTCGAAATTGAGGGCGGTGACGACGGCTTCCTGCAGGGGAGCGGCGGCACCCACGGTGAGGAAGTCGTGGACCTTCTTGATGCGCTCGGTGATCTTGGCCGGGGCAATGGTGTAGCCAAGACGCCAGCCGGTGATGGAGTACGTCTTAGACAGCGAACTGCAGCTGATGGTGCGCTCGAACATGCCGGGCAGCGTGGCCATATAGACGTGCTCGTGGGGCGCGTAGACGATGTGCTCGTATACCTCGTCGGTAATGCAGTAGGCGTCGTACTTTTTGCAGAGGTCGGCGATAAAGGTGAGCTCCTCGCGCGTAAAGACCTTGCCGCAGGGGTTGGAAGGGTTGCACAGGACGATGGCCTTGGGGTCGTTGTCGCGGAAGGCCGCCTCGAGTGTCTCGCGGTCAAAGTCGAATGTGGGCGGGTTGAGCGGCACGTAGATGGGCTCGGCACCCGAAAGGATCGTGTCGGCGCCGTAGTTCTCGTAGAACGGCGAGAAGATGACGACCTTATCGCCGGGGTTCGTGACCGTCATCATGGCGGCCATCATGGCCTCGGTTGAGCCGCAGGTGACTACGATATTCTCGTTGGGGTTCACCGGCATGCCCATAAAGTGCTCCTGTTTGGCGGCAAGCGCCTCGCGCATGGCCTGGGAGCCCCAGGTGATGGAGTACTGGTGATAGAGCGGCTTGGGATCGGCGGCGATGGTGCTGAGGCTATCGAGCAGCTGCGCCGGGGGATCGAAGTCAGGGAAGCCCTGCGAGAGATTGACAGCGCCGTACTTATTGGAGATGCGTGTCATGCGGCGGATGACCGAATCGGTAAATCTTGCCGTGCGGTTGGAGAGTTCTTTCATGACGGTCCTTTCGAGGATTTGCAGTGGGGCAAGTTTACTCCTATGAAACCGGTGGGATTTGCTCGAAATGGTCTCGAAAAACTCTTTTCAAAATTCTTGAAAATTGGGGCTTGCATCGCGTGGCGTTCCTTGCAATAATAGTCGAGCGCGAAGCGCACAGGACACGGTGGGTGTAGCTCAGTTGGCTAGAGCGACGGGTTGTGGTCCCGTAGGTCGAGGGTTCGAGTCCCTTTACCCACCCCAGTTCTTGCTTCGTGTTGATATCGGGTCGTTAGCTCAGTTGGTAGAGCAGGGGACTCTTAATCCCAAGGTCCAGGGTTCGACCCCCTGACGGCCCACCACACGATATCTCCTCTAAAGTCCGCCACAACGGACTTTAGCTTTGGGTCGTTAGCTCAGTTGGTAGAGCAGGGGACTCTTAATCCCAAGGTCCAGGGTTCGACCCCCTGACGGCCCACCAAAGAACATGCAGGTCAGCGCTTCGGCGCTGACCTTTTTTGTTTACCGAAGAGTCGAATCATAACCGTCCGTTACCGTTCGCGTTTTACGCCCCCTGCCGTTTATGCGCGGCAGGGGGCGTTTTATTCATTTTGTAGGTAGTGGACCTAGAAAATGCAATTTAGAGCGTCTCGGCGCTGCGACCGGTGACATTAAAACCGCCGTCCGCGCTGCCGCCCTCGACGATCTGCAGGGCGCGCCCGACCTGCCTGGCGGCCTTCTCGCGCTCCGCGAGGCCCGGTTTTATGTAATGGCGGTAATCTGTCCCCAGGTCCGTATGGCCGTGCAAATCCATAATGCTCAGGGGGTCGACCTCGGTCGCCGCCATGATGGTCTCGGACGTGTGGCGCAGGGCCTTGGGCGGGATATACCGCAGGTCATGGCGTACGCACATGCGCCGCCAGGCGCGCACGAGGTTGTCGCCGCGCATGTTCACGATGCGCTGCCCGCTCCACTCCCGCACCTGCTCCGTAACCGAAGTGCCGCCCTCGACGGTTATGCTCGGACGCAGCTCGTCCATGATCTGGTGCAGGCGCTCGCGGCCCGCCAATAAAACCGGCACGGTGCGCACGGAATGGGCGTTCTTGGTCTCCTTCACGCCGTCCTCGTCCGTGTACGCGCGGCAGACCTCGATGTACTCCGAGACGGTCGGCTTGCCCGTGGCGAAGTCGTAGGTCGTGGTGACCTTGAGGTCGCACGGGCGCACGGCCAACGCCTCCTCCTTGCGCAGGCCGCTCAGGCCCAGGATGAGGTAGGCGTTCATGACCAGATCGGCGCGGTCGTCGCTGGCGGCGAGCCTGCGCAGCGCCTCGGCGGCCTCGGGGATGCTCCACGGCTCCACGGGAGCCTGCTTGGCCTTGGGCGCGATGACGCGGCGGCGGAAGGGCTCCACCGTCACCCAGCCGTCGTCGAAGGCGCGGCGCATGACGGCGCGAAGCGTGGTCTTGGTCTTTGCCGGCGCGCCCGAGCGCTCGATGCAGCTTCGCATCATGTCGTGGGTTATCTCGGAGATGTCGATGCTCCCCAGGACGGGGGAGATGTAGTTGCACATCTGCCCGTCGTACTCGCGTAGGCTCGCGCGGGAGCGCGGCTTGCCGCGGGTGCTGGGGGAGTCGCGGAAAACTCCCCAGTAGTACATGTCGAGCGTCACGCCCGCGTGCGCCGCCTGGGACACGCCCAGTTCCTGTGCGAGCTGGGCGATGGCGATATCGGCCTCGGTCTCGGTGCCGTATACGGTGCGCGACACGCGCCGCACATGGCCGTCCGCGCGGAAGCCCGCCTGCACGCGGATCACCCACTTGCCGGGCGCGACCTCGCGCTTGGAGCCGAGTTTTGACCTTGAGTTCTCACTGGTTGCCATATAATGGTCCTGCCTTTCCCTTTTTGCCGGAGGGCATATACCCCGTGCGGATCCGCCAAGATTGCCGCACGGGGTTTCTTTATATCTTGAGCCGTCAAAGATTCTTTGACAGCTTGCTGGGGCGGATGCCCCAACTGCCTCGTGGTTGATTTCCGATCTCAGCCGAACACATTAGGCGGACAGGCCGTTCCCGCAG
>CALDBJ010000079.1 GCA_937937835.1 uncultured Collinsella sp. | reverse complement strand
CCCAAAGTCCGAGACTTTGATTGCAGATAGTCGTGACTAGTGCTGCCCCACGGACGCGCGACCAGGAGTTATCAGTTCCTGACGTTTGTCCTTGACTTTTATTCTTTCTATGTCTTCCGACATACCAGTATTTACTTGGCATTTTATTAATATCCTTACTGGCGGCTTTACTGGCGTGGCTTGCAAGAGCTCGGTGCCAGCAGCCTTAAGCAGCGAGTCTTTTACTGCAAGCCACCTAAGGGGGTCGTTGGGATTGGAGCAATCCCGCGGACAAAATTGATTCTCTCATACATTCTCCAAAATGGATGGTTGGCGCTATTTCGAGGTCAATATGTGCAGGGAGCGTAAGGTGTTGGGCGTATGAACGCCTTTGCTTTTTCTAAAGAAGCTCCATAAAGGTACACCCGCGCGCACGAGTTTTGGCCTGACTGAAAACTCAAGGTCGTAGATGTCCGTTAGGGTGGGGTCGTGGCAGAAAAGACAGATGGCGCACAGGTTCTACACCTGGGCAAGCAGAATTCGCCAGCCCCCGGCCAGATCATCGGTTACGCAAGGGTCAGCTCAGCAGATCAGAACCTCGACCGTCAGCTCGCTGCACTCGAAGAAGCAGGCGTGCAAAAAATCTGGCACGAGAAAGTCAGCGGAGCTACACGCGACCGCCCCGAACTTGCGCGAGTGATGGAGTACGTCCGCGAGGGCGACACCCTAGTGGTTGCGAGCATGGACAGGTTGGCACGCTCAGTGCCAGACCTTTATGCCATTGTCGAAGAGCTAAACGACAAGGGAGTCGTCGTGCGCTTTCTCAAAGAAGGGCAGCTCTACGACGCGCACAGTGACGTGACAAGCCAGCTCATGCTCGGCGTGCTTGGCGTCGTCGCGCAGTTCGAGCGTGCGCTGATTCGTGAGCGGCAGGCCGAGGGGATCGCGCGGGCGAAAGAACGCGGGGTGTACGACCGTGCCCCTGCCATGTCGAAAGACGAGATTCAGCAGGCACGCGACCTCATTGCGCTCGGCGTGCCCAAAGCAGAAGTCGCCCGCCGCCTCGACGTCAGTAGAAGCACCTTGTACAAGTACGTCGTCACGCCAGACCGCAAAGACGGAAAGAGCAGACAGTAGACCGCGCCTGTAAGGCCGCGCGTCTGTTAGAACATGTGTTCACAGAAATGGGCTGCGATGTCGGGTGGTCATGGCAGGATTGCAAGCATGATTCAAAGCATTGAGAAGCTGTTGTCTGAGGCGAGCGTGGCTCGGTTTGATCCCGAAGACGCAACGTTGAGCAGTGGCGAGCGTGCGCAAGCGAAGATCGTCACTGTCCTTTTGGAGGAATGGGACGCGCTTGACGGGACGCAGCAGCGCGCGATTGTGGGCGTGCTTGAGAAGTCGACGCAAGCAAGCGAAGACGCCGAGGGATTCGTAGAGCGCCTGCGGCAGCGAGCAAAGAAGTAAACCTGTTGCCTTGTCCTCTTTAAGCGCGCGCTCCATGAGCACTCCCATAATGAACGACAGCGCCCGCCTGTCCCGCAGAGGCGCTGACGCGATCGCCTTCGGCGTTCTTGTCCCAGATTCATCAATACCGGGTCGCTCCTCGCAGTAGCGGTCGGCGTTGAT
>CALDBJ010000078.1 GCA_937937835.1 uncultured Collinsella sp. | reverse complement strand
ATCCCCGCCGTCACCGCAGCGGATGCCGCACGCATGCTTGGTGTTAGCTCAGCACGGGTATCGCAACTGATAAATGCAGGACTGTTGGATTCATGGAAGGATGGCACCAAGCGCATGGTGTCCAAAGCTTCCATCGAGGCACGACTCGCCGACGCTCCAAAGGCAGGGCGCCCCAAAGAGGTCCCCGTTGCCGTGTAAAGAAACGCCAGGGCATATCGTTTTGACATATCGGCCATTGAGTTCTCTCGATTCGCGACGCACTGCGTCGCGAATCGAGAGAAACTGTCTCAACCCCAATGATTCGGTTAGGTCGTCACACGCTTGCGCAATGAACAAGCAAAGCATGTTTGCCGCCGGGCTCCCCCAATTCGGATCGCACTGCGTTCCGAATTGATCCTGACACGCTGCCGCAGGTTATCACGAATTCCCGACAGAGCATAAAAGGAGCTTTCCATGACAGACAGACCGAAAACAACGCTGCGCGACTGCATCTATGGGCTTGCCGTCGGCGACGCGTTGGGCGTTCCCTACGAGTTCAGGTCTCGTGGCACGTTCGAATGCACCGACATGATCGGCTACGGCACGCATGGACAGCCCGCCGGCACCTGGAGCGACGACACATCTATGACGCTTGCTACCTGTGACTCGATTTGGGAGCTCGGGCATATCGACACCGCAGACATGCGCGACAAGTTCGTAAGCTGGATTGCCCGTGGCGAGTATACGATCGACGGCGTTTTCGATTACGGCGGTACGACCGCCCGTGCCTTGCACACCGGCAAAGGAGGCTCCGGCGAGCGCGACAACGGCAACGGTTCGCTCATGCGCATCGCCCCCCCTGGCGTTCACCGATGCGACAGACGAAGAGGCCAGCGAGGTCTCCGCGATTACGCACGCCCACAGAACGTCAACCGAGTCATGCATCATATTTGTCGAACTGATGAAGGATGTGATGAACGACGCACTCCCCTCGTGGGCACTTCATCTGAAAGGCGTTCCAGAGCAGGAAATCAGGTCAGGTGGCTTCGTCCGCGACACGCTTAAGGCAGCCACCTTGTGCTTCGTCAACACCAGCAGCTACGAAGACTGCGTGCTTACCGCCGTCAATCTGGGAGACGACACCGACACCACCGCAGCAGTCGCCGGCGCCCTCGCCGGCACGGCATACGGTCTCAAAGCCATCCCGCAGGAGTGGGTCAATACCCTACGCGGTAAAGAGCTGATAGAGCAGTGTTTGATTTAGGGCGCACTCACGATAGAAACTGGCCAGGAGACACCATGGAAAGAGAGATCGCAAATATAGACGAGTTCCAAGTGGACGAAAACGGGATTCCGCTATTTCCAGCAGGACTGAAGAAAGAAGCCAACCTCTATGTCCTCCCCGACGGGCGTTACCTCCCCTGCGGGGTCTACAGGACCGCGGACGGCGGTTCGCTCATTTATGAGCCATCCGAACTAAGCTTCTTCGGGCAGATGCTTGCTCAATTCAAAGAGAGCTAGAGGCTTGATTGCCCGTTAGATCGACACCACTCCAAAAAGGGGTCGGACATCCCCCACCGCGACCTGTGAGGTAAAATCTTGACTGCCGCGGAATCCGCCTGCGGGCAACGCTCCGATCTCCGATTGGGGTGAAGCCTATGAACTTGTTTCTTGAAATCCTGCGCCTCTCGATGTATGTGACCGGCATTGCCCGGAACCTCTACGCGATCTGGCGGGAATATAAGCAGTAACGGATAGCGAAGGGAGTCATGAAAAGGGCCGGTTGCAGCCGGCCCTAGACGATAATACCTGCGTTACCCGCGCTTCCAAAGTTGACCGACTGAGGAGCGGGTTCCGCGGCACAACTTGATTTTACCCAGTGAGGAGGCTCTTTTGCAGCCGCTCCACTGTTTATTTACATCTGGCACCCTCAAACAATCAGACGGCAGCCCGCACTCCTGAGAGCTGCCCCGCACCCCCGGCCATCACCTTACGGCAACAACCGGTGCTACTCCCCTACTTCCCAAATAGCGCACCCAGCAGACCGCGGCGTTTGGGCTTCTCCTCTCGGTAGGAACCCTCGACGGCGGCTGCAACCTGGCGCGGTTGCTCGCCGCCTCCACGGCGCACGATCTGGTACAGGAAGGGCGACTTAACGTATTTGACCTCGATGGGCGTGGCGTGCACGGTGCTTTCGCTCGACAGCACCACACTCGGATTGAGCGACGCCACCACATGCGTCTCACGCTTGTCGCTAAACACTACCGCAGCCGCGCGGCCCGTCTGGCCGTTTACGGCAATGCGCACCTGCTCGCCATCGCGGCTGTCCGTCGCCGGACGATCGACAAAGTAGACTGGCACCATCACCAGGCCATCCTTGTGCTTGCGGGCCTTACGCGCCCAGGTGCGGATGCTCTTTTTATTGAGCCCCAGCACCGCCTCGGCGTCGTTGCCGGCAACGTCGAGCGCCAGCTTATCAATGACCACCTGGTCCTTGGTAGACGCATCGACGGAGACAACGCGGAAGTCACCTTCCTGCATGGCGGGATCGAACGGGCCGACCTTGGCAAAGTCCCATGGCTCCAAAATGCCCATGAGACGAACGTCCAGGTAGTTTGCCCTGGGATATGCCCAGTCGAGCACCTCGTAGTACACCAGGGTCTCCTTGCTCAGGCCCTTGCCCGGGAAGGACGCCATCATGCGCAAATCCGCGAGCGCCATGGGGAAATAGAAGAGCATCATGTCGTTTTTGATCGCGTCTTCCACGTCATGCCCGGCAAAGGCATCGGGGTACTGGCGCACCAGCTGCAGCGCGTTGGCGCGTGCCTGCTGCGGCGATATCTCACAGGGGACGCCCTGTTCGGGAACGTATTCGGCACCAACGCCCAAGGTCAGATGCTTGCTAAACGTCCCTGGCTTGAGCAGGTCCGCAATGCCGATTTTATTGCCGCAGGACGGGCACTCAAACACACGCTGGGTCGACTCGCCCTCAAAGGACGCTCCGCAGAAGGGGCAAGGAATGCTCACATGCGCGGCCTCTTGGAACTCCTGCGCCGTGCCGCGATCCTCCCACAGCAGATGTTCCAGGACCGACTGATTGCGCCAGTGCGAATTGAAGAAATACCAGTCCGGGTCCTCCGGGCGCTCGAGTTGCGACACATGCGTGAGCTTGAGCAGTCCATCCACCACCGTCAACGGCGTATGGCGAATGCCCAGGGCGCTCTTGGGCTCCCCCGCATCAGCCTGCCACGGAACGACCGTGCCGCAATAGGCGCACTCAAAGCTGCGCTTAGCCTGGTGCGAGTACATAGGGCCGCCGCAGTTTTGACATTTAATGGCAAACATCTCGTCCATGGAAACGTCCTCCTTTGCACAGGGGCTGTCGACATTAAGTATGTCGAGCAAGCAGGCACATGCCCATACCCATGTGGCCCAAAATGGACCACCCAGGCAGACGAGAAGGCTCGCTCGTTAGCACCGGCAGACTATTGCTGCATTTTCTGAGCATCGGTGCACGGCGCCCCCGCGCAAGCTACACTATCCCCTTAAACATGATTGTGAGGACGACCGCTATGCTATTTGTAAATCGGCTGGTACATACGCTTGTTCCCGGCAGCGAGAGCGAGCCGGTCGATGCATCTTGCCGCACCAACGCGGGCTTTTCCGCAGGCCTCGTCTGCATTGGCCTCAACATCACCCTGTGCCTGGCCAAGGGCATCGCGGGCCTGCTCGCCGGCTCCGTCTCCCTCATCGCCGACGCTTTCAACAACTTCTCCGATGCCTCGAGCAACATCGTGAGCCTGCTCGGGTTCCGCCTTGCCAGCCGCCCGGCAGACGAAGGCCACCCCTATGGCCACGGTCGCTATGAGTACCTCGCCGGCCTGTTCGTCGCCGTCCTGGTTTGCGCCGTCGGCATCAATCTGATCCTCGAGTCGGTCACTAAGATCATCAAGCCTTCCCCCACTGCATATTCGGTGCTCTCCTTAGCCGCCCTCGTCTTGTCCATGCTCGTTAAGCTCTGGATGGCAGCGTTCAACCGCACGCTGGGCGATCGCATCGACTCGGAGACGCTCATCGCCACGGCACAGGACTCCAAAAACGACGTCATCACCTCGGGCTCGGTCTTGGTGGCGGCGCTTATTTCGCAGACGACCGGCTTTGACCTCGATGGCTGGGCAGGCCTGGGTGTGGGCATCTTCATCTGCATCAGCGGCATGGGCCTAGTGCGCGACGCCATCAGCCCGTTGCTGGGGCAAGCGCCCGACCCCAAGCTCGTCCAGGCAATCCGCGACAAGATCATGTCCTATCCAC
The DNA here is from genome assembly GCA_937937835.1 of uncultured Collinsella sp. Classification (GTDB taxonomy): domain Bacteria; phylum Actinomycetota; class Coriobacteriia; order Coriobacteriales; family Coriobacteriaceae; genus Collinsella. The sequence goes on along the minus strand of CALDBJ010000078.1, from coordinate 16,380 downwards.
AGGTCTTGGGCACACACGACCTGATGGTGCACGACTACGGCCCCGGTCGTCAGTTTGCCAGCGCCCACGTGGAGATGCCTGGCGAGGGCGACGCATTTGAGCACCACGAGATTCTGGACACCATCGAGCACGACATCAAGCGCCAGATGGGCATCGATATCACGCTGCACTGCGACCCCATCGCCACCACCGGCGACGACCTGCGCGGCTGGGTCAAGCGCGGCGTCATGCAGATCGATCCCGCGCTCTCCATCCACGACCTGCACGAGCACGACGGGCTCGTTTCGTTTGACCTTGTGCGTCCCGACGGCTTTGACATATCCGACGAGGAGCTGCTGGAGCTCGTCACGCGCATCGTGCACGAGCGCCGGCCCGACGTCTCATGCGTCGTCACGTTTGATTCGGGCTTTAGCTCGCCCGACCGTCCAGCAGAGCAGCTGTAGCCCCGCTCCGCTCGTCCGCTAGTTTCCCTGCGCGCCCGAGATGCCGTTTTGCAGGGCGTTCCAGGCATCCGTCGCCAAGCCGCCCAAGTTCTGCGCGGTATCGCCCAGGTTTTGTGCCGTGTCGCCCAGCTCTTGCGCCTTGTCTCCCAACTCCTGCGCCTTGTTGCTCAAGTCCTCCAGCGTATTGGAACTCGAGCTGTCCGCGCCGCCCTGGTCGCCGGACGCGTTGCCCGACGAGCCGTCCTTGCGCGTGAGCTGAATCTCGAGGTTACCGTTGTCGTTATAGTTGGCAGACGTCACGACCCAGTTGGCATCGATGACGGGCGTTGAGCCATCATCAGTCAGGACCACGGCATTCGAAAGATCGGCGCCGCGCGACTTGAGGATCTTCTTGGCGTTGGACCAGTACTGCCCCGGGATATCGCTCAGATCGACGGTGCTAGACGAGGCGAACTCGGTTTGTTCGGCAGTGGTATCGGCCGTTGAACTCCCTCGCTTGTTGAGCATGCCCGACACGATGGCAAACACAACCGACAGCGCAAAGAAAATCGCCAGCACGATGAGGATCTTCTTGATCACGCTCGACGAACGCGACGGCTTCCTCTCCTCGTCCTCGCCATATTGCGGAATCGACTTGGGGTACTCGCGATACGGCTCGCGCGACTCGTAGCGAGGCTGCGCCGTGCGAGGCATATACGTCGTCTGCTGAGGCTGCGGAATGGGATTTTGCGGCAGGTCATCATAGGGATTCGGCGTCGAGGCAGCATAAGAATCCTGCGGCGCGCAATCAAACGGATCCGGAGCTGCGCTGCTATAGGGGCCTTGCGAAGATGCAGCGTAAGAATCCTGCGCCGTGTCGCCATAGCCCATAACCCGGGTGGGCTCGGCAGAAGGCTGCGTCGCGGCGGGGTCGGTATAACCGGGGTTGGGAACAACGCGAGTCGCATCGGCACTATCGCCAGCCTGCGCGGAACCGTAGCCGCCCATCACGGTTGTCTTGTCCTGATCCATGCAACGATTCCTTTCCGTCGCGCGTGAGCCTCAAGTTATCCATGCATTCTACCCGCGCAAAAGCCTATGATGGGCAGAGTCCGTCGGTATCTACAAGACGTGCGCGGGTCTAAGGATCAAAAAGGCCCCGCCGGGCCTTGGTAGGCGCGACGGGGCGGGCAAGCGGCTATGAGCAGCGAGCTTAGAACAGGCCGGTGATGTTGCCGTCGTTGTCGACGTCGATGTTCTCGGCCGCAGGGACCTTGGGCAGGCCCGGCATGGTCAGAACACTGCCAGTCAGTGCGACCACAAAGTGGGCGCCGGCGGAAACCTTGAGCTCACGCACCGTGATGCGGAAGTTCTCGGGAGCGCCCAGGGCCTTGGCGTTGTCGCTAAAGCTGTACTGCGTCTTGGCGACGCACACCGGCAGGTTGCCAAAGCCATTCTCGCGCAGCTCGGCGAGCTGGCGCTTGGCGGCCGGCGTAAAGTCAACGCCGTCGGCGCGGTAGACCTTGGTGGCAACGGCCTCGAGGGCATCAGCGACATCAGCGCCGTCCTCATAGGCAAACTTGAGCTCGCCCGGCTGCTCAATCAGACGCATGACCTCATCGGCAAGCTCGAGCGCGCCCTCGCCGCCCTTGGCCCAGACCTCGGAAAGCTTAACGTTGACGCCGAGCTTCTGGCACTCGGACTCAATGAGCGCAAGCTCGGCCTCGGTGTCCGTCGGGAAGCGGTTGATGGCGACCACGCAGGGCAGACCATATACGTTCTGGATGTTGTCGACGTGACGCAGCAGGTTGGGCATGCCAGCCTTGAGTGCCTCGAGGTTCTCCTCGTTGAGATCGGCCTTGGCGACGCCACCGTTGTACTTCAGCGCGCGGGCAGTGGCGACGACCACGACGGCGCTGGGGCGAACGCCCGTCATGCGGCACTTGATGTCGAGGAACTTCTCGGCACCCAGATCGGCACCAAAGCCGGCCTCGGTAATGGCAACATCGCCAAAGCGCATCGCCATACGCGTGGCCATGATAGAGTTACAGCCGTGGGCAATGTTGGCGAAGGGACCGCCGTGGACAAACGCGGGCGTGCCCTCGAGCGTTTGCACCAGGTTGGGCTTGAGCGCGTCCTTAAGCAACGCGGCCATGGCACCCTGGGCCTTGAGGTCGCGGGCACGGACGGGCTCGCCGGCATAGCTGTAGCCGACAACGATCTCGCCCAAGCGCTCCTTAAGATCGTTGATGCTCGTGGACAGGCACAGGATTGCCATGACCTCGGAGGCAACGGTGATATCGAAGCCGTCCTCGCGCGGCACGCCCTGGGCCTTACCGCCAATGCCGTCGATGACGTGGCGCAGCTGACGGTCGTTCATATCGACGACGCGCTTCCAAGTGATGCGCTTAACGTCAATACCGAGCTGATTGCCCTGCTGGATGTGGTTATCAAGCATGGCGGCCAGCAGGTTATTGGCGGCACCGATAGCGTGGAAGTCGCCGGTAAAGTGCAGGTTGATATCCTCCATGGGGATGACCTGAGCCCAGCCGCCGCCGGCAGCACCGCCCTTAACGCCAAAGACGGGGCCGAGCGAAGGCTCGCGCAGGGCCACGGCACTCTTGACGCCGCGACGACGCAGGCCATCGGCCAGACCGATGGTCGTGGTGGTCTTGCCCTCGCCCGCAGGCGTGGGGTTGATGGCGGTCACGAGGACAAGCTTGGCCTGGTGATCAGTCGGCTCGTTGAGCAGTGAATAGTCGACCTTAGCCTTGTCGAAGCCGTACGGAATCAGGTGCTTAACGTCGACGCCGGCGTTCTTGGCCACCTCGGTAATAGGCAGTGGCGTGACAGAACGTGCGATTTCGATGTCAGTAGGCATGGGCGGTCCTTTCGTTACCGAATGAGAAAAAGACCAATTCAGCATAGCACGGGCGCGCAATAGTAAAACGCCCATAACCGATGAACGGCGATATGTTTACCCGATGCCCAGCGATAGTCCAACAGCCCGCCAAAACAAAGCGCCCTAAACGGTAGGTTCAATGCCCAGGTGCTCAAAGGTGCGAAGGGTTGCCTGACGGCCCTGCGGCGTACGAATCATCAACCCGCACTGCAGCAAATAGGGCTCATAGACATCCTCGAGCGTGCCCGGATCCTCGCCCACCGCGCTGGCAAGGGTCGTAAGTCCCACGGCACGACCGGAGAACGTCTTGGCGAGCGTCTCCAAAATGCGAATATCCATCCAGTCCAGACCGAGCTCATCGATCTCGAAGAACTCGAGCGCCTGGCGGCAGATATCGAGCTCGATGGGGCCGTTGCCGCGCACCTGTGCGTAATCGCGCACGCGCTTGAGCAGGCGGTTGGCAAGACGCGGCGTGCCGCGCGAACGCGAGCCGATCTCGAGCGCGCTGGGATGGTCGATCGTCACGCCCAGGATGGTTGCCGAACGCGTCACAATCTGGGCGAGCTCCTCGACCGTGTAGTAATCCAGGCGATATGAAATGCCAAAGCGGTCGCGCAACGGGCCGGTCAACATGCCTGAGCGAGTCGTTGCCGCCACCAGCGTAAACTTGGGAATATCCAGGCGAATCGAGCGCGCCGCCGGACCCTTACCGATCACGATATCGAGCGCAAAGTCCTCCATCGCGGGGTACAGGACCTCCTCGACCGAACGGTTGAGGCGGTGGATCTCGTCGATAAACAGCACGTCACCCGGCTGCAAGTTAGTAAGGATGGCCGCCAGGTCGCCCGTGCGCGCGATGGCGGGGCCACTCGTGGTCTTGATCTGAGCGCCCAGCTCGTTGGCGATAACGGTGGCCAGCGTGGTCTTGCCCAGGCCCGGAGGACCCGAGAAAATCACGTGGTCGAGCGTCTCGCCACGGTTCTGCGCCGCTTCGATCAACACGCGCAGGCTCTGCTTGATGTGCTCCTGGCCGCAGTAGTCGTCCAGGCGCTGGGGGCGCAAAGTGCGGTCGACATCGAGGTCCTCGGCCGTCAGCTCCGAGCCCACCATGCGCTCGCCGTGCGCCATGGATGCCGCCGGCGAGTTACCGGGCGTCGCCCACAGGTCCTGAGAGTCATCGGCTTCCCACATCACGCATCCATTCCGAGTCGCTTAAGCGCCGCGCCGAGCAGATCCTCGACACGCATATTCTGCCCATCATACCCGCTCAGGGCAACATCGGTCTCCTGCGGGCTAAAGCCCATGGAAAGGAGCGCCGCACGGGCATCATCGATAGCCGAGGGAGCAGCAGCGGGCACGGGCATCGCAACCTGGCCGGGAATCACGTCGACCGGCACAAAGCCCTTATCCTTGGCAAAGGTGCTCTTGAGTTCCAGGATCAGACGCTGAGCTGTCTTTTTGCCCACACCGGGTACCTTGGCCATGCCCTTGTCGTCCTCGGCCATCACCAGCGAATACAGCTGCCCCACGGTATAGGTTGAAAGCACGGCGAGCGCCAAGCGCGGGCCAACGCCCGAAACGGACACGAGCCGATCGAACATCGTGCGCTCATCCTTAGAGGAAAAACCGAAAAGTGTCATGGCGTCCTCGCGCACCTGCATACGCGTGTAGAGGCGGACCTCGCCACCGGGCGTCGGCAACGTGGCCGCAGTGCTGCCCGAGATGCCGAGTTCAAAGCCAACGCCCGACACATCGACGACAGCAGAGCTCATCGTGGACTCGACAAGCGTTCCGTGGAGCTGGGAAATCATCAGTATCCGGTTCCTCTCTGTTGATAGAACTCGCCACCGGTGAGGGCGCGGGTGCGGCTGAGGTTTACGTGGCAGATGGCGCAGGCCAGGGCATCGGCGGCATGGTCGGGATGCGGGTCGTGGTCGAGCTGTGTTAGCGTGCGTACCATATAGGCGACCTGCCGCTTGTCCGCGGCGCCGGTGCCCACCACAGCCTGTTTGATCTGCATGGGCGTGTACTCGCCAATCTCGAGCGCGCATTCCGAAAGCGCTACGAGTGCAGCACCGCGGGCATGCGCCGTGGGGATGGCCGAACGAACGTTGGCGCCAAAGTAGATGCTCTCGACAGCAGCTGTGTCGGGTCGATAACGCTCGACGACATCCTTAAGGTCACGGGCGATATGCGACAGGCGCACCGCAAGCGGGCTGCCCGCGCTGGTCTCGATGCAACCGTAGGCACGGCAGCGAACCTCGCCACGCCGCTCCTCGATAATCCCCCAACCCGTATGAGCCAAACCGGGGTCAATGCCCAAGATAACCAAGCCGACCTCCCCTCGCCACAAGCACAGCGCAAGACAGGGCCCCGCGCATCATTCACGAACGTCTGTTCTAGAATAACACAACGGGGCCAAGATGCTTAGTTGAAGTATCGGGGTTGGAAGCGAATCCTATCCCATAGTTAGTTCTGCGAGAAAAAGGGGAACTGCCTCGGATCTACTGGCGGGTGCGGCATCGGGCCACCCTGGGGACTACCTTGCGAGCCGCCCTGACCGCCCATCATCTTATCGATGGCGTCCTGAACCTCGCCCTCGAACTTTTTCATTCCCTCGTGTAAACGACGCTGACCGTCCTCAGAGCGCAGCTCCTCCATCTGCTCGGGCGAAATGCCCAACAGGTCACCCAATATGCCCATCATCTCGCCACGCATGCGCTCGCTTGTATCCTCGTCGGCAAAGCGGTTCACCTCGGCGCGCGCCAGCGCATCGACCGTCATGCGTTCCTTGCCGCTCAGCCCCAGGTCGGACCACGCGAGCATGTACGGCCAGGCGCGCTCAACAAACGAACGGGCCGAGACGATCGGCGCCGTCGGCAGCATGCGGCGGGCGGCCTCGCCCTGACGCACGAGCATCAGCAGCAGCGAGCAAGCCTCGGGCTTGCCGGCGGCCATCGGGATGTCGTCGAAAGCTCGATTGCGGTCCACGTGCGCCTCGAGCGCGCCATCGACCTCACCCGGCTCAAGCCCGCCGAGCAGCTGTGCCGCGCGGTCGAGCATATCGACCGGACCGTCGAGCGTCGAGAGCGCCTGCGCCAGCACTCGCTCCATACAATCTTCCACCGCGTTGAGCGTCACGAGCTCTTGGGGCACCACGGCAGACGTGCGGTTGCGCACACGCGCCACAAACTCAAGCGTCGACAGGTACACATCGCCAAAGGGCGCAAAGTCGCCCTGGTAGCCGCCGCAAAGCGCCGGCGCCGCCAGCGCGTACTCGGTTTTGGACAGCGGGCTCAGCGCCATCGCACCCAGCTCGAGCGCCGTGTCCTCCAGCATGAGGCCCAGCGTGCGCAAGCGCAGACGCTCGGCATCGCCCGCCGACACGTCGCGATCGAGCACACGCGCCGCATCCGGTGCATCGCGCTCGACAGTGCGAATGTGCAAACGCTCGGCGATGGCACGGACGGCGGCACAGCGGGCAGCCTCGGCCTCCTCCTGCGCCGGCGTAAAGATACGGTTGCGCCCCAGCACCAGGCCAATTACGTTACGCGGACCCAGAGCGTCAACGGCCAGCGCCGCCAGCAGGGATGACGGCAGGTCACCCTCGAGTGCCACCACGGCACGCGACGCACCGTGGGCCCGAGCGTTGTCGCGCACGGCGAGCACCAGCGCCTGCCACAACCACTCCTCGGAACGGAACTCGGGCAGTTCGTGATCTTCCAGGGCATCGAGCATCACGCCGCGCTGAATCTCCTGAACCAGCAGGCTCTCCTCAAAACACGGCGCCTGGGCCACCACGCGACCGCAGTCGTCGAGCACAAACGAACCGCCGGTATACACCGACTCGTCATAGGCACCGACCGGCGCCATGCAGGCAAACCACACGCTGCGCTTGGATGCGATCTTGCGGTAGGCGCCGCTGCGAACGGCGGCAATGGCGGCAGTCTCGCGGTCGGTCATGTCAAACGCGTTGAATTGGAAATACGCGATGAGGTCGACGCCGGTCGGCAACATCTCGAGCTCGCGGTCCAAGTCAAAAATCACGGCGATGCGCACGCCGTCCACGTCGAACACCGGCGGCGCCCAACGCGTGTCGTTGTTCTCGCCACGCTGCAGGGCAATGCTCGAACGCGCCGGCACCACATGACCGTCCTTGAGCATCATGTAGTCGAGCAGCGGCTGGCCCTCAAACGAAACCGCCGCGGGCACGATGCAGATCATGTCAAGCTCCTGGATACGCTCGGCGACACCAGTCAAACCGGCAAGCACGTCGTGCTCAAAGTCGGCAGCGCCCACCAGGCCACCGGGCATGGCGCCCATAAAGAGCGGAGCCGGAACGCACAGCACGCGCGCCCCGCGCTCGTGGGCCAGACGAGCCTGGTCCTCGATGCGGCCGCAAATGCCCTCAATATCCCCAAGGCGCATATCGATCTGCGCAAGCGCGAGCTTCATGGCTCAGCCCTTTCCGTCGTAAACCATCGAAATCGTAGTAAAAGCGCCGGCCGCATAATGCAGTCGGCGCTTGCATGTGCATATGCTAGCTATGATACCCCGAGCGGGGGCGCGCTCCTAGAATGTCGCGGACCACAGCCCGTGCAGGTTGCAGTAGGCATAGACGGTACCGGTCTTGGAGCCGCCCGCGAAAAACGTCGCGGGTTTCATGCCGGGCTCAAGGTAATGGACCTCTAAGCGGCCCTCGGCCTCAAGCGCGATCCACTCAATGTAGTGCTCGGGCAGGCTGGGGTGCTCGACCGAGCCAACGCGTGCGCGAATCACGTGACCGTCGCGCTCGGTCTCGACAACAGGCACGTGTTTCTCGTGCGCCGCGTCCTCAGTGTTTGCAGTCAGTTCCGTGCAACCGGCAGGGGTCGCAACGCCGTCGCCAAGGGCAGCGATGAGCTTGCCGTCAGGGTCCTTAAAGAATTTCGCCATGATGTTCTCCTTTGCTGATGTGCCAATGTTCTTGATGGTTCTTATGCCCAAAGGCAGACAAACCATCCACGGCATTGCAAATGAACACATAACGGATCAGGCAAGCGGTCGGGCCAAAATGCGTCGACCGTCCTGCCCATTCCAGCAGTCCCACCCCGCGCGCGGCTAGCGCCCGTCGCCGCCGAGCAGCGCCAGAACATCCTCGCGGGTAAACAGCGCCGACGAGATGCCGTCGCCGCCGAGCACGCTGTTGACCAGGTCGCGCTTGGACTCCTGCATCTGCATAATGCGTTCCTCAATCGTGTCCTTGGCGATGAGCTTGTACACGGTCACGGTATGTTGCTGGCCAATACGATGCGCACGGTCGGTCGCTTGGTCCTGCGCCGCCACGTTCCACCACGGGTCGTAGTGGATGACCACGTCGGCCGCCGTCAGGTTAAGGCCCACGCCGCCCGCCTTGAGCGAAATCAAAAAGACTGGAACCTCGCCCGCTTGGAACTGCGCGACCATCTTGGCGCGGCTCTCCTTAGACGAAGCGCCCGTGAGCTTAAGGAAGGCGATGTCCTCCTTGGCCAAGCGCTTGCCGATGATATCGAGCATACCCGTAAACTGGCTGAACAACAGGATGCGATGTCCGCCGTCGAGTGCGCCGTGCACGAGCTCCATGCACGTATCGAGTTTGGCGCTCCCCGCCTTGTAATCCTCGTAGTGTAGACGCGGGTCGCAGCAGATCTGGCGCAGCTTGGTGAGCTCAGCGAGCACCTTGAGCTTGTCTTTCTTAAACTCGGATGACTCGCGGTGCTGCACCTGCTGGGCGATGCGGTCCTGGTTGGCCAGGTAGAGCTTGCGCTGCTCGCCGGTGAGCTGCGCCATGACCGTATCCTCGATCTTCTCGGGCAGGTCGGCCACCACGTCCTCCTTGACACGGCGCAGCACAAACGGCGACACGAGCGCCTGCAGGCGAGCGGCACTGTCGCCCTCGGCATGCTCGACCGGGCTTTCGAAGTGCTTGGCAAACGACTCGCGCGTGCCGAGCAGGCCCGGCATTAAAAAGTCGAAGATGCTCCAGAGCTCGGATAGGCGGTTTTCGATGGGCGTGCCCGTCAGGGCAAAGCGCACGCCGGCAGGCAGGCGCTTTGCGGCGCGCGCCACCTGGGTGAGCGGGTTTTTAATGTACTGGGCCTCATCGAGCACCACACGGGCAAAGTCCTGCTCGACGTACTCGTCGATATCGCGCCGCATAAGGTCATACGACGTCACGACCACGTTATGCTCGGCCACGCCGGCGATTTGCACGCGACGCTGCGCCTTGGCGCCCACGATGGCGCACACATCTAGCGACGGGGCAAAGCGCTCCAGCTCGGCAGTCCAGTTGTACACAAGCGAGGCCGGGCATACCACGAGCGTGGGCTTAATGTCCCCCGCTTCCACACACGCCAGGATATGTGCGATCATCTGCAGCGTTTTGCCCAGGCCCATGTCGTCGGCCAAGATGCCGCCAAGGCCCAGGTGTTCGAGCGAGCCGAGCCACTGGTATCCGTCGACCTGGTAGCCGCGCATCGTTGCCTTGAGCGATGCCGGCACCGTAAAGTCCATCTTGCCGAGCGTGTCCAGGCGCTCGACGGTACGGCGGAACGCAGCGTCGCGATCGGCCTCGAGCGCGGGCGTGCGCGCGAGCATGCTATCGACGAACAGGGTGCTCGATGCGGGAAGCGACACGCCGTCGAGCAGGTCGACGGCATCGACACCCAAGTCCTCGGCGAGGCCAAACGCGGCTCGGGCGCCCTCGTCCAGGCGAATGATGTCGCCGGACGTAAGGCGCGCAAACGTCTGGTGGCGCTTGTACGAGTCCAGATAGATGGCAAGGTCGGCCGCCGAAAGACCGCTCGCGCCCAGTTCGACGTCGAGCAGATTGCTCTTGACGGCCGCACGAACCGAGAGCTTGGGCGCGGGGCGCACCGAAATCTGGCGCAGACGGTCGCTGAGCATGACCTCACCCAGCTCGGACAGGGCGGACAGGCCCTCGGTCAGCAGGCAGAACAGGCGGGCGTCATCGCGCTCCTCAAACGCCAGACCGCCCTCGTAGAAATCGAAGTACAGGGCCGCCGTGTCCATAACGCGAAACTCCGCCACCTCGTCGCGGGGCGGCACGCCCGGGCGCTGCTCTTCGAAGGAGCTGCCCGGAGCGCCCAGACTAAAGAGGTCTGCCGACCAGTCGCCGTAGGTAACCGTAATTTTGCAGGTCACGAGCCCATCGTCGACGCCGATTGCCATAGCAAAGCTCGGCTCGGGCGCCACGGTATCGAGCGCAGCGGGCGCGGTAAGGTCGGTATAGTCGCGCAAAATGGGCAGAGCCATACGACAGAACTCCCCCACCTGGTCGGCAGCGATATGGACTGGCGTGCGACAGGGCAGCAAGCGCGATAGGAACGGCGCCGCATGCTGGGCAAACGCTACATCGGTGCGGCGCGCACGGCGGGTGTCGACCAGATAAGCTACGTCGCCCGAAGCAAAGCAGTATGCATCGGCCGGCAGGCGCAGATCGTAGCTACCACCAGCCGCCGGCGCGATTTTGGCGGCAAGGAGCGGTGGGCGCTTAGACAGACCCTCGTCCTCCCCTTCCGGAGGCATCTCAACCGCCACGTCATAGGTGCGATGCGTCGTCGTCCCCCGCGACCAGGCGGGCTCAAAAGAGATGGTCTGGCCGCGCAGCAGGTCCAGCACATATACGATGCTATGCTCGGACAGCGGCAACTGACGCTCGGCGACAAAACCGCTGCGGGCAAAGTCGTACGACGCCGAACGCGAGCTTGTGATGTCATCGAGATAGGCAACTGTCGTCACAACAAGGTTGAGCAGCTTTGTCGACACATCTTCGAAGGCTTCGGGCGTATGGACAAACGTGAGCTTCTTGCCGTACGAGAAGGTGCCGCCGCGCACGTAGGCATCGGCCATGCCGTCGATATCCTTGACCACGTAGGACACCGAACCGCAGCGAATGCGGAACTCGAGCGCCCAGCTAAAGCGGTCGGCGAACAGCGGATTGTAGTACGGCACCAACGAGGGCTCCAACGCCGCTTTGGGGGCGTCGGGACCAACGGCACCGGCAAGCTTGCGGCGCATGCTCGCCAGCTCATCCATGCGCGCGTTCGAAAGATCGGAGAGCGCCGCCATGAGGCTGGGACTCGTGGGGACGGGCGCCGGAAAGGGAAAGTTGGGATTGACGGCCGGCGCTTTGGGCGCGGTGCGCGCGGGCTGTTTCGGCTGCGCCGTAAACGTGCGGACCGGCGTGCGCAAACCTTCGACGGGCTCGGCGCCGCTGGCATCCAAATACGCCAGAGCCGTAGCAATAGCGTGTTTGCACATACCGGGGTAACGATAGGCGGCGGGGCAATCGCAGTCGTAGTCGATCACCTCGTGCTCGTCCATGTCGAGCGCCACGTGCGTCTTGTACAGGTCGCCGCGCGAACCACGCACCGAGCCCTCAACCGTCACGTTTTTGGAGAAGCGCGAGCCGCTGTCCTCAATCGACAGCACAGCGCCGTTGAGCATGAGCGAACGCCCCTTCATAAAGGTGCCGCTCAGCGCCGCCTCTTTCCGGAGCGCCTGCACAAACGTCCCCTGCGCCATCACTTCCTCCAATCTCACCCGGGGTAGCTTAGATAACCGTCACGCGGCCTTGGTTGCCGACGATGGCCTTTGCCTCTGCCAGCAGCGGAATCGAGCGTGCATTGACCTTGGCCGGCACCTCAGCGCGCAGCACGCGCCCGTCGACTTGCTCAATAAAGATCTCCACGCGGTCGCCGCCCGGGTTGGTGGTGAGCACCGTGGCCAGGCGCGCCATATTGCCCTGGCTAAAGCGGCTGTTGGGCACCATGACCTCAAAGACCTTGGGCTTGTTTTTCTCCTCGCTAAGCTCCAGCGGCACAATCTCCTGCGCGATGATCTGGTCGCCGCGGTCCGAGCGCTCGAGCTTGCCCTTAATGCGCACAAACGCGTCGGACAGCTGCGCGCCGGTCTCGGGATCGACCTCGCCGTACAGATACCCCTCGGCCTCCTTGTAGGTCTTGGGGAACACCACGACCGTGGCCTCGCCTTCCATGTCCTCGAGCTGCACGATGCCCATGGGGTCGCCGTTTTTGGTCACGCGCTTGGACACGCTCGAGACCATGCCGGCCCACCACAGCGCCTTGCCCTCGGGAATCTCCTGGTTGATGGTACCGCCCGTGGGGTTTTGCACCTCATAGCCGGTGTCGATCTGCGAGAACGAGAAGTCGCGCGCTTTGCTAAGTGCATACTCAAACGGGCGCAGCGGGTGGTCCGAGACATAGATGCCCAGAACCTCTTTCTCCTGGCTCAGCTTAAGGTGGCGGTCCCACTCCTGGCCATCCGGATCGGGCACGCTCACCTCAAAGCCCGAGCCCTCAACGTCGCCAAACATATCGAAGAACGACGTCTGGCCGCTCGCACGATCTTTCTGGCGCTTTACCGCGGCATCGATGATGTTCTCGGGGTTGTTCTTGTCCACAAAGTGCATCATCTGGCGGCGCGGATACCCCGTGGAGTCAAAGGCGCCTGCCTTGATGAGCGATTCGATCACGCGACGGTTGGCCTGGCTCGAGTCCACACGCTCGACAAAGTCGTGCAGCGTCTTAAACGGACCGCCCGCCTCGCGCTCGGCGATAATCGCCTGCGCCACGCCGGTACCCACGCCGCGGATACCGGCCAGACCAAAGCGCACGCCTTCCTTGGTAGCCGTGAACTCGGTACCGGACTCGTTGACATCTGGCGACAGCACGGGGATGCCGTCGTGACGGCATGCCGAGACGTAGTGCACGATCTTGTCGGTCTTGCCCGTGTAGGACGTCAGAACGGCCGCCATGTACTCGTGCGGATAATGCGCCTTGAGCCACGCCGTCTGCATAACCAGGATGGCGTAGCCGGCGGAGTGCGACTTGTTGAAGGCGTAGGACGCGAACTCGAGAACATCGTCCCAAATCTTCTGGGCGACCTCGCGCGTGTAGTTGTTCTTGATAGCGCCATTCATCCAGTGGTCGTAAGTGGTCTCGTCCGAGCCATCCTCCCAGTGGAGCACCGTCGACGTGAGCAGCTTAATCTTTTTCTTGGCCACGGGCTTACGGATACGCGAGTCCGATTCGCCCTTGGAGAAGCCGCACATCTCGACGGAGATGAGCATAACCTGCTCCTGGTAGACCATGGTGCCGTAGGTTTCGCCCAGGATGTCGTCCAGACGGTCGTCGTAGGAGACGGCCGGCTCTTTGCCGTTCATACGGTTGATGTAGGACGAGACCATGCCGGCGCCCAGCGGGCCCGGGCGGTACAGGGCGATCAATGCCACGACGTGTTTGTACTCGGTGGGCTTCATGTTCTTGATCGTGGCCGTCATGCCGGCGGACTCGACCTGGAAGACGCCGGCGGTGTGGCCGGAGCCCATGAGCTTAAAGATCTCGGGATCGTCAAAGGGGATCTCTTCCTCTTTGATGTCGATGCCGAAGTTCTTTTTGATGTTTGCCTTGGCCTTGGAGATAACCGTCAGCGTGCGCAGGCCCAAGAAGTCCATCTTGAGCAGGCCCATGTCGGCGACGGTATGGCCCTCGTACTGGGTAATCTCGACGCCGCCCTTGGTGTCGAGCTTGGTGGGCACGTGCTCGTTGACGGGGTCGCGGCAGATCAGAACGGCGCACGCGTGCACGCCCTCGCCACGGGTGAGGCCCTCGATCGAGAGCGCCGTGTCGATGATGCGGCGAGCGTCGTCGTCCTTTTTATAGGCCTCGGCAAAATCGGGGTTAAACAGATCCTCTTTGCCGGGTTGTTTGTCGAGCACCTGCTTGAGCTTGACCTTGGGGTCGCTCGAGACCATCTTGGACAGGCGCTGGCCCATGTAGACCGGGTAGTCCAGGACGCGCGCGGCGTCGTTGATGGCCTGCTTGGCCTTGATGGTCGAGTAGGTGATGACGTGGGTGACCTTCTCGGGGCCGTAGAGCTGACGAACGTGCTCCACGACCTCGAGGCGTCGCTCATCGTCGAAGTCCATATCGATATCGGGCATCTCGGTACGTTGCGGGGACAGGAACCTCTCGAACATCAGGCCGTTCTCGAGCGGGTCGAACGCGGTGATGTTCATGGCGTAGGCGACGATAGCGCCGGCGGCCGAGCCACGGCCGGGGCCGACGCCGATGCCGTTGTCCTTAGCCCATTGTACGTACTCGGCAACGATCAAAAAGTAGGCGGCAAAGCCCTTGTCGCAGATGACCTTGTATTCGTACTCAAAGCGCTCTTTGATGTTGACGCCACCGATCTCGCGCGTGGCCCAGTCGTCGCCATAGTGCTGGCGCAGGCCCTTCTCGCACTCGCGGCGGAACTGGCTCTCGTGCGTCTCGCCGGGATCGAGCAACGGAAAGCGCGGCAGGATGATAGAGTCCCAGTCCAGCTCAACGTAGCACTTGTCGGCGATCTCGAGCGTGTTGTCGCAGGCCTCGGGGCAATACGGGAACATCGCCCGCATCTCCTCCTCGGTCTTCATGTAAAACTCCGAGCCGGTCATGCGCATGCGGTTGGGGTCATCGACCTTGGCGTTCATGCCAATACACATGATGACGTCCTGCACGGGCGCATCCTCGCGGCGCAGGTAGTGGAAGTCGTTGGTGGCGATGACCTTGACGCCCACCTGCTTGGCGATGTCGATGAGCGTGCGGTCCATCTGCTCGTCAGTCAGGCCGTTGTCGGTGGTGATGCCGTGTTCCTGGATCTCGATGTAGAAGTCACCGGGCTCGAAGGTATCACGGAAGGTCTCGGCCCACTTGATGGCGCCTTCCATGTCGCCGCGGTCGATGTATTTGGGGATGATGCCCGCGATACAGGCGCTCGTGCAGATCATGCCCTTGGCATGGCGGCGCAGGTTGTCGAGCGTCACGCGCGGCTTGTAGTAAAAGCCCTGCACGGCGGCCTCGGAGACCGTCTGCATTAGGTTGACGTAGCCCTCCTGATCCTTGGCCAGAAGGATCATGTGGTAGAGCTCGGGCTTGTGGTCGCGGGCAAGGGTCTCGTCCGGCGTAAAGTAGACCTCGCAGCCAAAGATGGGCTTGATGACCAGGGGCGGTTTGAGCTCGTCGATGTTGCCCTTCTCGTCCCACGTGGCCATGTCTTTGACGTACTGGGCATGCTCGCGCGGGTTTGCCTCGGGGTCGGGCTCCACCAGCTCGTCGCGGCGGTCCTTTTCCAAGAAGGCCTTGTCGTGGCTCCAGGTTTTGTACTCGGGCGTGTTGTGATTGACGGCGTCGCAGGCCAGCGCCAGGTCGGGCACGCCATACATGTAGCCGTGGTCGGTAATGGCCACGGCGGGCATGCCAAGTTCAACGGCACGATTGACCATATCCTGGATACGGGTTGCGCCGTCGAGCATGGAGAAAACAGTGTGATTGTGCAGATGGACGAATGCCATGTGATGAGCTCCGATGCGGGTTCGTGTTCTGACTGAACGATTTTACCGCACGGCACGGACAGCACCCGAACCTAGCCAAACCAACACGGGTAGTCTTTTTGGGACCTTTAAAAAGGGGAATGAGGGCATCCAGATATATCGAGTATTACTGGAACCCCGGCGATGCGCGGAATGATTTGTGACGAATAGTCATGTCCATCAAGAAGGCTCGACGCTTCGGATAGCTCGTCAATCGATATATCAATTCTTGGAGACCTGTATTCCTACCATTTTTAATGAAACAACGGCGGTAATTGTTATCGCGATTGCACCAATAATACCGAGCGCTATCTGAATGGGATATAACCCCAACACATGTCCAAATATGGAGAAAAACATTGCGGAAAAGAGAGCCCTTACCAGAGACGCGACGGAAAGGATCGTCGCGCGGAGATCGTCCGCTATCGCGTCTTGGATTAAGTTTTCCGAAGTGATGTACACCACTTCTGGGAGAAAACAAAGCACCATGCTAAGGCCAAACAAACACAGCGGATTTGAAGCGAACCACGGAAGAATCATGAAAAGGCCAGCCTCGATTAGCATCGAGCCGAGCATGGTATTTCTTTGGCTCTGTTAGACCAGGATTGACATTCCGCCCCGTCATCTTCTTGCGATTGCAC